>CAZSBV010000265.1:0-2859 GCA_964605105.1 uncultured Lachnospiraceae bacterium
AAAAATTTGAAGCTATGCTTGTACTTATCGTTCCGATAGTTATTGGTCTGATTGTTGAAAATCATGGACCGGATGAAGTGACAGCATCTAGGAAATTTTATGAATCAAAAGTGTATTCTTTGTTAGAAGAAGAGGATACAAAGTTATGGCATCTTAGTCCACTAACACTATTTCATATGTATGACGAAGAAGTAAAAAATGGTAATATTACATTTCCGGAGGGGTAAGTATGAGTAGACAAGGTGATTTTATGATTTATTGTACAGAACAGTACAAGTCAGCAAAAAGTTTAAACGGAAAGCAAGTAGCGGAATTGTTTACCCGATATCAAGTATGGGATTATATCTATTCATGCTTCGAGGCGTTACACACGACAGGAGTTAATTATATCGTAGAGGATATTGATTTGTATATTGAAGCACGACAGGTTTCGTTGGTTTAAGATATGGGGAGAAAATAGACAAATTTAAACCTATCGAATTAGATAGGTTTAAAAAGAAAGTAAGAGTGAATTTTGAATTTTACGCAGAGAGAACATTAGCCAATGTAGATAGCTTGCATTGGCTAATATATTATTATGACTTTGATGCCCATTGTGCCAGCTGTGCAAGGATTGGTCCAAGCTCTTTCGCTTTGTCGGTAATCTCATATTCAACACGAATAGGAACTTCCATAAATTCGGTGCGACATACAAGACCATAATCTTCAAGTTCGCGCAAAGATTTAGCGAGCATTGTGTTGGATACGCCTGTAATTTTGCGTTTCAAATCATTATATCGAACAGGTCCATCTCCCCCTAAAGAACACAGAATAGCAAGTTTCCATTTTCCACCAATCATTTCCATGGCATGCTGCAATGGACAGTGTTCGGTACATGGGCAATTATGATTGAGAGACATTGTAATTTCCTCCATACTCATTTTTTTATTACCTACTCATAAATTGTTGAGTAATTGACAGTAGGATATAAGGTTTTTATAATTATATCAGGTAAGAAAAACTGAGTAAAGAGTAAAATAAGAGTTAGATCTATTTTATAAGACAAGCAGGAGGCGAAAAATGAGCATTTATGATTTTACAGTGAAGGCACAGGATGGAAGTGAGGTTTCACTTTCTGATTACAGAGGAAAAGTTTTACTTGTTGTAAATACTGCAACAGGATGTGGATTTACACCGCAGTATGATGAATTACAGGATTTATATAATGCATATAAAGAGTCTGGACTAGAAATATTAGATTTTCCATGTAATCAGTTTGGTGAACAGGCACCGGGAAGCGATGAGGAAATACATTCTTTCTGTACCGGACGTTATGGAATTACATTCCCACAGTTTGCAAAGATTGATGTAAATGGTGAAAATGCCATTCCGCTCTATAAGTGGCTGACAGCAGAAACCAAATTCGAAGGTTTTGGGAAAAGTCCTATGGCACTTATGTTAAATGGTATCGTAAAGAAAATGGATAAGGATTACAAGAACAATGGAAACATTAAATGGAATTTCACAAAATTCCTGATTGATAGAGAGGGAAATATTGTATCCCGCTTTGAGCCGACAGATATGAAGAATCTGAAAGAATGCGTAAAAGAATGTCTGGAGGTATAAAATGAAAGCAGCGGTACGATTTTACACACGATCTGGTAACACAGAGAAACTTGCAAATGCCATTGCAAAAGATATAGGAGTAAACGCAGAAAATGTTTCTGTTCCGCTTGAAGATAAGGTGGATGTTTTGTTTTTGGGCTGCTCTTATTACGCTTTTGATGTGGATGAGAATGTGAAAAAGTTTATTAAAGAAAATAAGGACAAGATAGGGAAAATCATATGTTTCGGAACATCAGCCATGATGAAGTCCGTATATAAACCTATGAAAAAAGTTGCAGAGGAATATGGCGTTGATATTGCGAAAGAGGATTTTCATTGCCGTGGTTCCTTTGGACCTATGCATAAAGGACGCCCAAATATGGATGACTTAAATAATGCGAAAGCATTTGCAAAAAGGATATTAAAATAAAACAATCAGGGAGGAAATGATTATGGCAAAGATTTTAGTTGCATATTTTTCAGCCAGCGGTGTAACAGAAAAGGTTGCAAAAGAATTAACAAAGACGGAAGGTGCAGATCTGTTCCAGATTTGTCCAGAAGTACCATATTCTGCGGCGGATTTAGACTGGACAAATAAACAGTCCAGAAGCACGTTAGAAATGCAGGATTTGAATTGCCGTCCGGCTATTTGTGGACAGGTACAGAACATGGAACAGTATGATATTGTATTTGTAGGTTTCCCGATTTGGTGGGGACGTGAACCGAGTGTTGTTGACACATTCCTGACTGCTTATGATTTAAAAACAAAATGTATTATTCCATTTTGCACATCTGGTGGCAGCGAAATGGGAAATACTGCACAACGTATTTCAGAACTTACTGGAGCAAAGGTTAATGAAGGAAAGCGATTGGGCGGTGAAGTATCAGAAGAAGATTTGAGACTTTGGACTGAAGGAATTGAAATGTAGAGTAGATTTGTATCAGCCAAACCTATAGCAATGGATAAGGAGGACACGAGCATGGGAATTACTTCCGTAGATGTAGAAGATGACCAGTTTGCATATCGATATGATACGCAACTTCTGATAGACCGACGTGATAAGGATCTGGATGAAGATGAAATTGCAGACTATATCACAGAAAATATTGAGGGAAACAGTCTGATTGCTGCCGGAGATGAGGATTTAGTAAAAATACATTTCCATACCAATGAGCCTTGGAAAGTGTTGGAATATTGCAGTTCCATTGGTGAGATATATGATGTGGTTGTGGAAGATATGATTCGTCAATCTGCTGGGTTGCAGGGATAGCAAC
>CAZSBV010000266.1:0-2855 GCA_964605105.1 uncultured Lachnospiraceae bacterium
CAGATTTGATGAAAATGGTGGAGTGATTGATAATCCTGCGACGGGGGATTTGGAGGTAAAGGTTTAAAATAGTCATAGTTGTTGAATCAATATAAGGATATTGTTCCTTAATCCTATTTGCAAAGATATGTTATGATGCTAAAATAAAAGTTATTAATAAAACAATTTGAATAAAAATAGAAGGATAAGGAATAATTCATGGATTTTGAGCAACTTGCAAAAATAGAAAACGAAAGCGAGCGTGTAAACAGAACGTATGATATATTCAATGAAGACAGCAGGCTTAACCATTCAAAAGCCGCACGGGTTGAATTTCTAACCACCGTTCACTATATTGAAAAATACTTGAAAGAGGGAGACAAGATACTTGATATCGGCGCAGGTGCAGGAGAATATAGCTTTTACTTTGCACGCAAGGGATATGATGTGGCGGCCCTTGAACTTGCCGATGCTAATATTGCCGCTTTCAGAAAGAAGCTCTCTCCCGAAGATAAAATAGACCTTGTTCAAGGCAATGCTCTTGATTTGTCTCGCTATGGGGACAAGTCATTTGACGTAGTGCTTTTATTCGGTCCGCTTTATCATTTGAGAGATGATAAGGACAAACAGAAATGTATTAGCGAAGCGAAACGTGTCTGCAAGGACGGAGGTAAGATATTTTTTGCTTTTATCTCCAACGACTTTGTTTTTCTTACCGAATTTGGATACGATGTTAATTATTTTTCGAACGGCGATTACGATAAAAAAACATTCAAACTTAACGATTTTCCTTTTGTGTTTCATACGGTTGATGCAGCAAGAAATCTTCTTAGCGGTGGTGGAATAAGTATATTGCACGAGGTGGCATCTGACGGTGCAAGTGAGCTTTTAGCAACGAAAATAAATGAAATGAACGATGAGGATTATGAACAATATCTCCGTTATCATTTCTATATTTGTGAGAAGCCCGAGTTGCTTGGTATGACGAATCATCTGTTGTTTGTGGGAGAAAAGATTTTATAAATATATGGGGACGCAGGGCTGAAGAATAGCTCATGCGTCCTTTTACTTTATTAGATAAAAATAATTGATTAAAAGAAACGAAATTGCTATAATAAAAGAAATTACTAATTATATAATTAGTAATTGATTAATTAGCAAAAAGAGGTATTGACTATGTTTGTTGGAAGAGAAAGGGAACTAAGCAAATTAAATAAAATGTATCAAAGTGAAATGTTTGAATTCGCTGTTTTATATGGAAGACGTCGTGTGGGAAAAACAACTTTAATACGTGAATTTATGCAAGATAAAGAAGGCATTTTTTACATGAGCATAGAGGGGACAAAAAAGGAAAATTTGCAAGGGTTATCGAAAGCGGTATTATCAAAAAATGAATTGCAGCAAAATACGGCTCAGTTTCAGGATTTTGAAGCGCTTTTAGAATATATAGATGTTCTTGCAAAGATAGGAAATAGATTGATAATTGCCATTGATGAGTATCCTTATTTGGCGGCGTCATATCCGTCTATTTCTTCTATGTTACAAAGCCATATTGATAATTGTTGGAAGGATAGTAAATTATTTTTCATATTGTGTGGATCTTCCATGAGTTTTATGGAAGAGCAAGTTTTGGGATATAAGAGCCCTTTGTATGGAAGGCGTACAGCGCAATTCAAAATCCATCCATTTACATTTTTTGAAGCGAGAAAGATGTTAACAGATTTTTCCAAGGAAGAGCAGGCAATTTTGTATGGAGCGACTGGGGGGATTCCTGAGTATTTATCAAGAATATCCATGAAGCTGAGTGTTCATGAAAATTTAATACAACTATTTTTTGAAGAATCGGGACGTTTGTTTGAAGAGCCTGTAAACTTAATGAAGCAGGAATTAAAGGAGCCCATGAGTTATCATTCTATTATCTCGGCGATTGCATCAGGTGCCAGCAAGGTAAATGAAATTGCAACAAAAACAGGTTTGGAAACCAGTGGGTGCAGTAATCAATTATCTTCGTTAATATCTCTGGGAATTGTGTGTAAGGAAACGCCCATAACAGAATCAGAATCTAGCAGGAAAACATTATATCGCCTGGCGGATAGTATGTATGTATTTTGGTATCGGTTTGTGAGACCAAACATTAGCAGTATCTCCAGAGGGGTAGGAGAACAAATATATTCATCTGTGGTGCTTCCTCAATTAAGTGACTTTATGGGAGAGGTTTTTGAAGAAATTTGTCAACAATATTTATTTTTGCCCGGTATTTATGAGACATTGCCTTTTCCTGTTGGAAAAGTAGGTCATTGGTGGGGAAATAATCCCAAAAAGAAATGTCAGGAAGAAATCGATCTTATGTCTGTATATGAGGATAAGTTTCTGATTGGAGAATGTAAGTGGAAAAATGAAAAAGTAGGGATGAGTGTTATAGAAAAATTATTAGAACGCGGAGAATTGTTTTCTCATAATGAGAAGAATTATGTCATTTTTTCGAAGTCAGGATTTTCAGAGGAAGTTATAGAGTATGCAAGTGTAAATAAAAATATTAGATTAATTGATTTTGAAAAAATGTGTGAAGATGGCAGTACAATGGAAGTAAACTATTTGGAGCCAAAATATGAGTAAAATATATTTAGAAAATTTAATGGACAAAGAATTGAAAATACAGACCGCAGGAAGGGATGATGATAAAGCAGACGATTATCATCACCCTTATGAACCTACGCCCTATGTAGTTTTGGAGAGACTGGCGGAATCAGGATATATTACAAAAGAGAATGTGTTGGTGGATTACGGCAGCGGTAAGGGAAGGGTTGATTTTTATTTATCTGCAAATCTTGGTTGTCAGACGATAGGTGTTGATTTTGATGAACGTATGATAAAGA
>CAZSBV010000267.1:0-2833 GCA_964605105.1 uncultured Lachnospiraceae bacterium
TTCCGATATTTCCTGTATTTGCCGGAATTTCCGGCTGATGTAATACTATGTTCATATTCTTCTCCAGTCTTTTTCTATTTTATCACTTGTTAAATCTCATTCTTGTAATTCGTTCTTTACTTGGTCATCATTGCGCATCCACGGCTCCATGGAATCATTCTTCGGTCTGTCCAAATAACGGACTTCGTCCCCGTTAAGAATCACCTTCCCGTTTTCTTCCTTAATCTTTCCAATAATCGCCGCCGGAATCTGCTGTTTTTCTAATTCATGAAGCAACTGGTTTCCCTTATCCGAAACAATAATCAAGGAACCTGCCCCATATAATTCATAAGGATTCACTCCCAGAACTTCGCATATCTCTATGGTTTCCTGACGCACCGGGATTTTTTTCAAATCCACTTCAATTCCAACATTCCCTTTTTCTGCCAATTCCCAAAGCGCCGAGAAAATGCCTCCTCTGGACACATCATGCATTCCCGCAGTTCCCACTTCCATGGCAATCCGACTTTCAGGAAGGACAGAAATTTCTTTTTCCAGTAAAATACCATTTTCCACGATGTACCCCGGAAGTCTTTCTTCCAACCTCTTTTGTTCCTTTTTCGCCAGAACTGTAGTTCCTGCCAGACCTGCCCATTTTGTTAAAAGAATATCCTGCCCGGCTTTATATTCATGGAAATTTACATGCCTTCCACTGTCTTTTTTACCAATAACCGTAACATTCAAGACCGGTTTATTTACCGCCTTACTAATCAAAGTATTTCCACCGGCGATCTGAAGATTCAGGCTTTGACTTGCTCTTTCCACTTCTCCTGATAATCTCTGGACTACAGATTCCAGTATTTTATCCGGTAAAATTGTAGATACTACCACACCTACCGGTTCGCCTCCTGCCGCTGCAACATTGTTTACAATAGCTGCCATCTGAAATGCTATATTTTCAAAGTCATCAACGATAACCGGGGCTGTTGTCACCAACGTCCCCTCTTTTCTATCAAATGAAAAAAAGGCGCAGTCTTCTCCTACTTCTGCTCCTCTTACTACTTCTTCCCTTTTTGTTTTTATCTGTTTTAATACAGAGCGTTTTAATACGCTCTCACTAAATTTCCCTGGTCTCATTATTCATATTTCCTCATTATTAATTTACAGACATATCTGTAAACAGTGTTCCCCTCATAAGCTTCTTCTTGCTAAGCCACATAAAATATGCTAAAGTTACGATAACTTTAGCATAAAATTTATTACTGTCATAATCACGAACAGTACCTAAATATTACATAACTAAAGATGCCAAAGTCGGAATTACCATCGCAAGAACTAAAATGATAATGATAATAGATGAAACCATTTTTTTGGTTTTTGAGTTATTAAAATTAAACATAAATTAACACCTTTCCATACACTATTTCTGAAAGGACATTATATATGAAATTACCTTTTTTTGCAAGCTTTCTAATCTTTATACTAATTTTACAACACAATATAAGAAAAAATAATAAAGCCCATGAGCGAGAAGAAGACACTTTTTGGAAACGGGAGTTTTCTGCCAACCATGTTAGAAAGCATAGTTTAGATGATTTAACCTTTATTACTTTCCAGGCGGAATCCTTCTATCCACTGAACCTGTTGGATGCTGCAACCGCTTCCGGATTCTTAGAAAAAAATCCTGAAATAAAAGAAATCCTTCCACGCCTTCTTTTTTTAGAAAATCAAAAAATTGTAAATCTGACAGAATATACCAATACAGATTTAAAACTTAAATATGGTGTCGCAAACCTGAACATTTTGACGGAATATGATACTAATTACAATGAACTGATTACTTTACTACATAACTATGGAAGTATTTTTGCCAAAGAAGGTTATACATCTCAGGCACTCTCCATTTTGGAATATGCGATCTCCATTGGTACGGATATCAGCGCCACTTATATTCTCTGTGCCCAAATATATCAAGAAAACAAACAATGGGATCAAATTTCCTGGTTAAAAAAAGAGGCTGAAAAAATTCCAACCTCTCGTAAAGATTCTATCGTCCGTAAGCTGCAAGAATTTGGTCAATATAACGGCTAGCTTCATTTCTGGTCATAGAAGAAATCTCACATTTAGGAACCAGATTATGCTTTGCCAAAAGCAACGTCAAACGTTCTTTCTGAGCCTTAGTAATAGGGCTCTCTTTTTTTACCTTAAATTCCAAAGGCTTTGGTTCAAAAGCTTCAACATTATAATAGCTTTCTACTAATTTTTGATATAATTCCACGGTAGCCAATGCATCTCCTAAAGCTCTATGAGCCTGATGCGTTATTCCATAATGTTTACATAAATTTTCTAACTTCTTGCTCTCGCAATCAGTAACAAACTGTCTTGCCAATTTCAGGGTATCAATTCCTTTTCTCTCAAAAGAAATTTTTTCGTTGGTAAATGCTCTCTTCAAAAATGAATAATCAAAAAGTACTCTATGCCCTAACAATACATCTTCGCCCAGGAACTCTTTTATAGCCGGAAGTACTTCCTGAATGGTAGGCCGCCCTTCCAATTCTTTTGAAGAAATTCCCGTAAGAACTTCTACCCGTTCCTCCAATTGTTGTTTCGGATCTATTAACTGCTGAAAAGTATCTATGATTTTTCCATCTCGGACCTTTACAGCACCGATTTCTATAATCCTGTCTCTTTTCGGATTCAGACCTGTAGTCTCCAAATCCAGACAAATGTAATTCTGTAATCCTTGCATCTTATGTCCTGCACTTTCTATTTTATTTCTTCACTTTATGCCGTCCGTGCAAATCGGGACAATATTCCTGTAAGAAACACTCGGAACATTTTGGAGTAGGAGCTT
>CAZSBV010000268.1:0-2815 GCA_964605105.1 uncultured Lachnospiraceae bacterium
ACATAACCGTTGTATCAGTAATGCAAAACAGAGTATTCCTTGTGTTGCTTTGTGTCCGGCAGGAGTAGATATTCCTGGATATATTGCATTGGTAAAAGAAAAGAGATACGCAGATGCAGTTCGTCTGATTCGTAAAGACAACCCTATGCCGGTTGTTTGCGCCCTTATTTGTGAACATCCATGTGAAAACAGATGTAAACGTGGTATGGTAGATTATCCTGTTAATATCAGAGGACTTAAAAAAGTTGCAGTGGATAATGCGGGAGAAGTTCCGATTCCTGCATGTGCAGAAAGCACAGGAAAAACAGTTGCGGTTGTTGGTGGTGGACCAGGTGGCTTAAGTGCTGCTTACTACCTGTCATTAATGGGACATAAAGTTACTGTTTATGAACAGAGAAAGAAACTGGGCGGTATGTTGCGTTATGGTATTCCAAACTATCGTCTTCCTAGAGAAAGACTGGATGCAGATATCAATGCAATTCTTTCCGCAGGCGTAGAAGTACATACAGAAGTATCTGTTGGAAAAGATATTTCCATGTTAGAGTTAAGAGAAAAATATGATGCAGTTTATATTGCAATTGGTGCACATACAGATAAGAAGATTGGTCTTGACGGTGAAGATGAAGCCAAAGGAATCCTTTCTGCAGTTGAAATGTTACGTGGAATCGGTGATGATGAAATGCCTGATTACTCCGGCAAGAACGTTGTTGTTATCGGTGGTGGTAACGTAGCAATGGACGTTGCAAGAAGCTCTGTAAGATTGGGTGCAGAAACTGTAACGATCGTTTACAGAAGAACAAAAGGTGACATGACTGCGCTTCCGGACGAAATTGAAGGTGCAATTGCAGAAGGCTGTGAAGTAGCAGAATTAATGGCTCCTGTAGGAATTGTAATGAATGAAGAAAAACAAGTAACACACTTGACAGTTCAGCCACAGATGATTAGTTCCATCAGAGATGGACGTCCTTCTGTAAGAAAAGCAGATGTTCCTGAGAAAAATATTCCTTGTGATTTGATTGTTGTAGCTATCGGTCAGGGTATTGAATCTAAATCCTTTGAAGATTTCGGTATTCCTGTAAAACGTGGTGCTATTGATGCATTGAACTCCAATGAAATCAAAGATGTAAAAGGTATCTTTGCAGGTGGTGACTGTGTAACAGGACCGGCAACTGTAATCAGAGCGATTGCAGCAGGTAAAGTTGCAGCCGCAAATATTGATGAATATTTAGGATTCCATCATGAAATTACCTGTGACGTTAAGATTCCGGATGTAAGCTTTGATGATAATGGAAAATACGGAAGAATTAACATTTCTGAAAGAGAAGCCAGCGAACGTAAGAAAGACTTCGAACCATTTGAATTAGGTATGAGCTGTGAAGAAAGCTGTCAGGAAGCAGGAAGATGTCTCAGATGCGATCACTTCGGATATGCATCATTTAGAGGAGGTAGAACTGAGAAATGGTAAATTTGACAATTAATAACCAAAAAGTACAGGTAGAAGAAGGAACTACTATCCTTGAAGCTGCTAAAAGTGTTGGTATTGAAATTCCTACATTATGTTATTTAAAAGAAATTAATGAAATTGGTGCGTGCCGTGTCTGTGTAGTAGAAGTAGAAGGTTCAGACAAACTGGTTACCGCATGTAATAATAAAGTACAGGAAGGTATGGTGATCCATACACATTCCGGTAAAGTTAGAAAAGTTAGAAAGACTAATGTAAAATTAATTCTTTCTCAGCATGATTTTAAATGTGCAACTTGTATCAGAAGTGGCAATTGTACATTACAGAAGGTTGCAAATGACTTAAACATTGGTGAAATGCCTTACCATATAGAATTAGAAAAGGCAGATATTGACAAAAAATATCCTATTTTCAGAGATGCATCCAAATGTATTAAATGTATGAGATGTGTTCAGGTGTGTGATAAGATTCAGGATATGCATATCTGGGATATGGCAAATACAGGCGCAAGAACAACTGTTAGTGTATGTGACGGACAGAAACTTAGAGAATCTGAATGTACTTTATGTGGACAGTGTGTTGTAAATTGTCCTGTTGGAGCATTAAGAGAACGTGATGACGTTGGAAAAGCCCTTGAAGCTGTTGAAGATAAGGATATGATTACTGTCGTTCAGATTGCACCTGCAATTCGTACCGCATGGGGCGAATCTATGGGACTGAAGAAAGAAGAAGCAACTGTAAATAAATTAGCTGACGGCTTAAAGAAAATTGGTTTTGATTATGTATTTGATACCACTTTTGCAGCGGATTTAACTATTATGGAGGAAGGAAGTGAATTCTTAGAAAGACTTCCTGAAATTAAGACAAGCAAACTTCCAATGTTTACTTCCTGCTGTCCGGGCTGGGTAAGATTTATGAAGACTCAGTATCCTGATATGGTTACCAGACTTTCTTCAGCAAAATCACCACAGCAGATGTTTGGTGCAATTGCAAAATCTTATTATGCAAAATTACTGAATGTAGATCCTTCTAAGATTTTCTGTGTTTCTATTATGCCTTGTACAGCAAAGAAACATGAATGCGATATTCCAAATATCAACGCAGTAGAAAATGGAAAAGATGTAGATATCGTTCTTACAACAAGAGAAGTAGCGAGAATGTTCCGTGCATATCACATTTTAGGTGAAAATTTAAGTGATATAGAACTGGATCAGCCATTAGGAATGCATACCGGTGCAGGCGTTATCTTCGGTGCTACCGGTGGTGTTATGGAGGCGGCTCTTCGTTCCGCTTACTATTTAGTAACCAAAGAACATCCGGATTCAGCTGCATTCAAGAATGTTCGTGGACGTG
>CAZSBV010000269.1:0-2800 GCA_964605105.1 uncultured Lachnospiraceae bacterium
CTGCTGTTTTAGGGTCAAGCGCAGCTGTATGTTCATCTAAAAGAAGCAGTTTCGGACGCTTCATAGTTGCCATAAGAAGGGTAAGTGCCTGTCTCTGTCCACCGGAAAGTAATCCTACTTTGGTAGACAAACGATTTTCCAGTCCTAAATCCAATTCTTTTAACAATTCTTTGAATTCAGCTCTTTCTTTGGATTTAATTGCCCAACGAATGCCTCTCTTCTGTCCACGACGACTGGCTAAAGCCATATTTTCTTCGATCCACATATCTGCAGCTGTTCCCATCATCGGGTCCTGAAATACACGACCTAAATACTGAGCACGCTTATATTCCGGCAGTCTGGTCACATCTTCGCCATCAATAATGATATTTCCTGAATCTACAGGATATACTCCTGCAATCATATTTAACATAGTAGATTTACCGGCACCATTTCCACCAATGACAGTTACAAAATCCCCATCATTTAAAGTAAGATTCAGATTATTCAGAGCCTTCTTTTCGTTGATAGTACCTGCATTAAAAGTCTTACAAACTCCTCTTATTTCCAGCATTTTATTTCCCTCCTTCTAATTTTTTCCATGTTTTTCTTTCCATGTTTTTTTCCAGTAAGGAATTGCTAAAAAGATGGCTACTACAATGGCGGACAGTAATTTCAAATCGTTGGCATTGAGACCCAAACGAAGTACAAAAGTAATTACTACATAATAAATAATTCCACCAAAAACTACTCCGACCAATCTAAGTGCGAAATTTTTGAATATCTTGCCAAAAAGCACCTCTCCGATAATAACTGCTGCCAGACCGATAACAATGGCACCACGGCCCATATTAACATCCGCAAATCCCTGCCACTGTGCTAAAAGTGCACCTGCCAAAGCTACGATTCCATTGGAAAGGATAATTCCCAAAATCTGATTTCTGCTGGTATTGATCCCATTAGCACGTGCCATAGATTGATTACATCCGGTAGCACGAAGTGAATGACCTAATTCTGTTCCGAAGAACCAATAAAGAATCCCAATAATCACTGCTGTAAAAATGGCACAAATGATCAAAGAGCTCTGAATTGCTCCCAAATTTACCAACAACTTATATTTTCTGCTGGACAATGTCAGATTGGCACCGCCCAAAATTCTTAAATTAATGGAATAAAGACCTAACTGAGTCAAAATCCCTGCCAAAATTGCAGGAATTCCGAATTTGGTATTTAACAGCCCTGTTACCAGCCCAGCAATGCATCCTGCAACAAAAGCCAGTAACATGGATACCGGTAAACTGATTCCGCTGGTCATAGCAAGAACCATGACTGCACCGCCGGTTCCCAACGTACCATCTACGGTCAAATCTGCAATATCTAATATTTTATATGTAATATATACACCGATTGCCATAATGCCCCAGATAATCCCCTGAGCAGCTGCACCCGGCAATGAGTTCAAAAACGCTACCATATTCTTCCTCTTTCATATATCTGTTTTTTACGCTAATAGCATCCGATGGTAAAACCACCGGATGCTAAATTCCTGAGTTTTATTTACAAAATTTATTCAGCAATTGCTTCATAATCTTCCGGAACTGTAATTCCTAATGTTTCACAACGGCTTTCCATTGCTTTCTTTGTTAAATCATCTGCAAAATCAATTTCCATTGTTGCAGGATCTGCACCGTTTGCTAAAATGTCTGCTGCCATTTCACCAGCTCTGAAACCGATGCTGTAGTAATCAATAGAAAGTGTTCCGACACCACAGCCTTTGCAGATACCTTCTTCACCGGCGATAATTGGAACACCTGCCGGTTCTGCTACGTTGTTAATGATTTCTGTACTGGATGCCATTGTATTGTCTGTAGGGATGTAAATAACATCACATGTATCACATGCTGTCTGTGTTACCATAGCAACATCATTAGAATCTGCAGATGTAAATTCTTCCCATTCAATTCCCATTTCTGTTAAAGCTGCACCAATTACAGTTGCCTGATATTTGGAGTTTGCTTCTGCGGAACAATAAAGAATACCAACTTTTTTCACATCCGGTACTAATTCTTTGATCATTGCTGCCTGTTCTTCCAATGGAGCAAGGTCTGCTGTACCAGTTACGTTAATTCCTGTTGTTCCTGTCCAATCAGCGATATCAAGTGCTGTAGCATAATCTGTAACAGATGTAGCTACAATCGGAATATCTGCTGTAGAAGAAACTGCTGCCTGTAAAGCAGGGGTTGCATTCGCCATAATTAAATCAACTTCATTTGCAACGAACTGATTTACGATAGTTGCACAAGTTGCTGAATCGCCGGATGCATTCTGTTCATCAAAAACTACGTTTTCACCAAATGCTTCTACTAAGGCATCTTTAAAACCTTGCGTAGCTGCGTCTAAGGCATCATGCTGTACTAACTGACAGATACCTACATTGTATACAGTACCTTCTGCTGCTGTATCTTCTGTTGTAACTTCTTCTGTTGCTTTTTCTGTGTCAGTGGTGGATGCTGCTTCTTCGCTGCTTCCACAAGCCATCATGGAAAGTGTCATAGCACCAGCCAAAATTAAGGCTGCTAATTTTTTCATTTTCATAATTGAATCCTCCTATTTTTCCGGTGGAAAATGCGAGAGCTATAAAACTGAGGATCTTCCGCCTTTTGTGTCGATTTATTTCATATTTTTCATCGGCTTTTTCACTATAACACTTTAAACAGATGAAGTCAATCTCTTTTTTCATAATTTTTTTTATCAAATTTCGACTTCTAACATTTTCTTAAAATGTCCAACGTATGTGCCCCTGCACCAATCAAATCCTGCC
>CAZSBV010000270.1:0-2798 GCA_964605105.1 uncultured Lachnospiraceae bacterium
CATTATCAAAGAAATTTATGTACCGGGCAAGATTGTAAATATTGTAGCAAGATAAATAATTTGAACCTCCAGTGATTTTGGTCACTGGAGGTATTTTTTATACCAATTTTCCTAAACTTTAGTTTTGCACAATTTTAAAGCTTTATATAAATTCAATATTGTATATATTACATAATTGTGCTATAATTATGTAATATATTGAAAGGAGTTATAATTTATGCCATTAATAATACCTATCAAAGAATTAAGGAATACAAATGAAATATCTGAACTGGCACACAGAGAGCAGGAACCTATCTTTATAACCAAGAATGGATATAGTGATTTAGTTATAATGAGTAATGAACTATATGATAAATTTGCCAAAATAAATCGTATAGACTATGCAATTTATGAAGCTGAAAAAGAATTGGAAAATGGTGCTAAAGCAGTAGATGCAAATAAAGTATTTGCAGAATTGGAGGTAAAGCATTTTGGATAAATATCAAGTGCAAATTACTCCAAAAGCAATACGGGAATTAGATAGCATTTATGAATATATTGCTAATGAAAAACTTGATTTTGTTAATGCGAAGAAACAATTAGAGCGAATTAAAAATTCTATACTAAAATTAGACACATTCCCTCAATCACATCAAGAAAGGATTGAGGGAAGATATGCAAGAAAGGGTTACCGCCAATTGATTATAGATAATTATCTTGCTGTCTTTAGAATTGATGAAGCGAAAAAAGTTGTTACTGTGCTCACAATCCAATATCAAGGACGTAATTTCTAATAAAAATCTTTATTACATAATTGTTATTTTTTCCTATTTTGAAAAATCTTTATCACCTGATTCATTTTACTAATTTCCTCCTCAGAAGCAAACTTCTTTAATACCGGAATAATAATATCAATTTCCTCCTGAGAGTAAGTAATGTTCTGCGATTTAGCTTTCATAGCCAAAGACATAAAAAATGGAAACATTTCTTTTCCTGAATGTTTCTGACTTTCAAATAACATACTTTGTAAAAATTGCAGCTTTTGAATTGGAATATCAATTAAAGCCGGATCCTGCATCCAATCTGTGTTTATACTCATAATTGACCTCCTTCCATAAACATAGAAAACATTGCCTGTTGTTCTTCCGACATCATGTTTTTTAGCATTTCCATCATATTATTATCACCTGAACCAAACATTCCGCTCACATCGTTATTTTCACCGGACATGGAAGACATAAATTGCTGAATCATTGGCATATATTGCTGCATTTCCTCCATCGTATGCATCATATTCTGCATCTGAGAAAATTGAGAGAGAATAGCCTTTTCTGATTCATTGCAAAAAGGTGTTAACAACGGAAGCAATACATTTAAATCCAACTTCTTTTTTTTCTTGAAATCATAACTATATAAGCTTGCAGAATATTGCTTAAAAAAATTCAGTGTAAATATTAATTCCTGCCATTTGATGAAAACAGCTAGTTTCTTTTGATGCTCTGATTCCAAATAGGGAAGTAGTAATTTTAATATTTTCATGTGATTCGTTGTATATAAAGTATCAAAAGCCAGAATGGCTCTAGTGATATCATCATTATTTTCAGAACACTTTTCCATATCTGACTCCTTGGTTTTTATAATTCATCATATGATTGTACTTTTCATTTTATACCATATCGACGTATGTAAGAAGGCGCCGCTTTGACGACGCCTGAGAATGGGAATTAGCAGCAAGAACTGTTATTTCCACAGCAAGAGAAAAGAATAAGAAGGATAATAATCCATTCACAGCTATTAGAGTTGTTATCACAACCACATCCGTTATTGCCAAATCCAAAACCACTGCCATTACCACATCCACCGCAGAAGAATAAGAGGATAATAATCCAAATCCAGCTGCCACATCCATTGTTGTTGTTGTTTGTGCTGCATCCACATCCGCAGCTAGTTGCTGTTAAGTCGCTCATAAATAAGCCTCCAAATTTTTTTGATTTCTATGCTTTATACTATGTAGATATACTTGTCAATGTTTCTTGAATATAAAAAATATTTTTTGCTAAAAAAACAAACAAAAAAGCATAGATATAGACAAAAGACTTGCATAAATTTCAAGATGTTGTAAAATAAATATGTATGTAAAAATTATATTGGAGTTAGTTTGTCGATGAGTGACTATACTGTCAGAGGTCGTTCTTTTCGTACCGGTCCAGATTATCAGGCGGCTCTTAGGGATGAGAAACGAATTGCCGTGGTAATGAAAAAATATGAAAGTGCGGATTTCGCAGGAAAAGAACATATTATAGATGTCCTTATCAAAGGAGAAATCAAGTTTGAAACCCTTGTGGGAGACGATTTTATATTTGAACTTGAAGAGAAATTTGAAAGATTAAAAGAAAATTCTGTTCAGAATACGAAAGCTTCCAAGAAAAAAGCTAAAAAAGAAAAAATCGTTAAAAAGAAGTTGGAAGAGAAGCAGCCTGCAAAAAAACGGTTGGAAGACTATGATGCCGTAATGCAGGAACGTATTAAGCAGGAATTATACCTTCAAGAAAAGAAAAGAAGAAGAACCGTTGTTATCTGTTCTCTGATTGCAATTCTCTGTATAGGATATGTTTTCTTTTATTATTATTTGTATGAAAGAAATTCTAACGAATATGAGCATTTAGCTTCTTTAAAAGAAGAAGAGTCAGTTACAGATACAAAAGTACATATAAATTATACAAAAGAAGAAGAAAAAAAAGAGTTAGTTGTACTGGAAAAATATAAAAAATTATTTTCTCAGAATAAAAGTCTAATTGGATGGATAAAAATTGACG
>CAZSBV010000271.1:0-2797 GCA_964605105.1 uncultured Lachnospiraceae bacterium
TTTTATGGTGAGCACGGAAATCCGTTCCGCTTTATAAAAAACGCGGATCTTTTCAATATGACCGATTCTATGCGTACTGCTATAGAGGAAACGAAACGGCGTCGTATCATACAGGAACAGTACAATAAAGAACATGGAATTACGCCGCAGACTATTAAAAAAGCAGTCAGGGATTTAATCAGTATTTCCAAAGAAATTGCAAGGGAAGAAGTTGCCTTTGCAAAAGATCCGGAATCCATGGACAAAAAAGAGTTGGAAAAACTTATTGCTTCGGTGGAAAAACAGATGCGAAAGGCGGCAGCAGACTTGGATTTCGAAACTGCGGCTGTGCTGCGTGACCAGATGGTAGAGTTGAAGAAGAATCTGAACGAAATCACCGGTGGAAAATAAGAGGAGAAAATATGGCAGAATTTAAGAAGATGCTGCCTCGAAAAGAATACATTAAAATTCGGGGAGCTAATGAACATAATTTAAAGGGAATTGATGTAGATATTCCAAGAAATGAATTTGTAGTTTTGACAGGACTGTCAGGCTCCGGGAAGTCGTCCCTTGCCTTTGATACCATATATGCAGAGGGACAGAGAAGGTATATGGAATCTATTTCTTCTTATGCAAGACAGTTCCTGGGACAGATGGAAAAACCAAATGTGGAAAAGATTGAAGGATTGTCTCCGGCAATTTCCATTGACCAGAAATCTACGAACCGAAACCCGCGTTCCACAGTAGGAACCGTAACGGAAATTTATGATTATTTCCGTTTGCTGTATGCCAGAATCGGGACACCTCATTGTCCGGACTGTGGAAAAGAGATTTCCAAACAGTCGGTAGACCAGATGGTGGATCATATCATGGATTTACCGGAAGGAACTAAAATTCAGCTTTTGGCGCCTACCGTTCGTGGTCGAAAGGGAGAACATGTTAAGGTTCTGGACAAAGCGAAAAGAAGCGGTTATGTACGTGTACGTATCGACGGCAGCATGTATGAACTGGAAGAGGAAATCAAATTAGATAAAAACATGAAACATAACATTGAAATTGTAGTAGATCGTCTGGTGGTAAAACCGGGAATTCAGAGAAGATTAACAGATTCCATCGAAAATGTTCTGGATTTGACAGATGGTCTGCTCATGGTAGATGTCATTGGACAGGAAACCATGACTTTCAGCCAGAGCTTTTCCTGTCCGGATTGTGGAACCAGTGTGGAGGAAATTGAACCAAGAAGCTTTTCCTTCAACAACCCCTTTGGAGCCTGTCCCGGATGCTTTGGTCTGGGATATAAGATGGAATTTGATATTGACTTAATGATTCCGGATAAAACTTTAAGTATCAATGAGGGTGCTATTGCGGTCATGGGCTGGCAGTCCTGTAATGATGGAAAAAGTTTTACGAATGCAATTTTAAGAGCTATGTGTGAAGAATATGGCTTTGACCTGGATACTCCTTTCGAAAAATATCCGTCTAAGATTCAGGACATTCTGATTCATGGTACCAATGGAAAAGAAGTAAAGGTGCATTATAAGGGGCAGAGAGGCGAGGGCGTCTATCCGGTAGCTTTTGAAGGATTAATCCGTAATGTGGAAAGAAAATACAGAGAAACATTCTCAGAGATTTCCAAACAGGAATATGAAACTTATATGCGCATTACTCCATGTAAGGAATGTAAGGGAATGCGTCTAAAGAAATCCTCTCTTGCAGTTACCATATGTGATAAAAATATCCATGAGATTACCAATCTTTCCATTGGAAATCTTCAAGAATTTTTAAATGGAATGGAATTGTCTCCTACAAAGCAGATGATTGGAAAACAGGTACTAAAAGAAATCAGAGCCAGAGTCGGTTTTTTAATGGATGTAGGATTAGATTATTTATCCTTATCTCGTGCTACTGCCAGCTTGTCCGGTGGGGAAGCTCAGCGAATTCGTCTGGCGACCCAGATTGGTTCCGGTCTGGTGGGCGTATGTTATATTCTGGACGAACCAAGTATCGGACTTCACCAGAGAGACAATGATAAATTATTAGCTACTTTACAGAATCTCCGCGACATGGGAAATACTTTGATTGTAGTAGAACATGATGAAGATACTATGTTTGCAGCAGATCATATTGTGGATATCGGTCCGGGAGCCGGAAGTCATGGTGGACAAGTCATTGCTCAGGGAACAGCAGAAGAAATTATGCAAGTGGAAGAATCCATAACCGGTCAGTATCTGAGCGGAAAATTAAGAATTCCTGTTCCGGCATCCAGAAGAACTCCCGCGGGTTGGCTGAAAGTTTGCAAAGCTCAGGAAAACAATCTGAAAAAAATAAACGTAGAAATTCCATTAGGTGTTATGACCTGTGTGACCGGTGTTTCCGGTTCCGGAAAAAGTTCTTTGGTAAATGAGATTCTTTATAAATCTTTGGCAAAACAGTTGAACCGTGCCAGAACCATTGCCGGAAAACACGAGAAAATAACCGGTGTAGAGCAGTTGGATAAGGTCATTGATATTGACCAGTCACCAATCGGAAGAACGCCTCGTTCCAATCCGGCGACTTATACCGGAGTTTTTGATCAGATTCGAGATCTGTTTGCATCTACACCGGATGCAAAAGCGAAAGGGTACAGCAAAGGAAGATTCAGTTTTAATGTGAAGGGTGGACGTTGTGAAGCCTGTAGTGGTGATGGAATCATTAAGATTGAAATGCACTTCCTTCCGGATGTTTATGTACCTTGTGAAGTTTGTCAGGGAAAACGTTATAACCGAGAAACTCTGGATGTAAAATATAAAGGAAAGAGTATTTTTGATGTCTTGGATAT
>CAZSBV010000272.1:0-2779 GCA_964605105.1 uncultured Lachnospiraceae bacterium
ATTTATAAAGAAAACCACAATAATATGATGTTGTACGTTTGTACCAATTACCCCGAGTGTGACGCATACGTTAGGGTGCATGAGGGAACTAATAAGCCTGTTGGAACGCTGGCGAACGCAAAACTCAGAGCAATGCGATTAGAAGCGCATAAGCTTTTGGATAAAATCCAAAATAAGGGCATAATGACGAAAAACGAATGTTACCAGTGGATTGCGAATACGATTATGGCGCCACTTTCACAAGCGCACATTGGATATCTTGGCGAATATTATTGTCAGATAGTAATTGATGAATGCAAGAAACTGCTTAATAGAAAGAAAATGGGAAGACATTCACTGTCAACTACGAATCTTGAAAGAAGGAGGGTTGCATTGTGAAGAATTCTCTTAAATTAAATAAGACCGGTATTAAAAGAATTAGCTTGCTTTTGATACCGGTCTTTTTTGCGTTTATGGTGTTTTTGCTTTTTCGTTTTGTGTTTATAATAGGTTATGTGCCAAGTGAATCAATGGAGCCTACGTTAAAAACCGATAGCTATATTTTCGGGGTTCGAATTTATAAAGATATAGAAGTGGGGGATATAATTATTTTCGAACATGATGGAACTATAATGGTGAAAAGAGTTGCTGCTATTGGTGGGGAAACAATAGAAGAAAGCGGGAAGGTATTTACAGTACCAGAGGGAGCATATTTTGTAATGGGGGATAATAAGGAGAACTCCTACGACTCAAGATTTTGGGATAACCCGTTTGTTTTTGAAAATGATATAATAGCAAAGGTTTTATCGTAAAAACAGCATAACGAAATGTGTTTTGGCGAAATTTATCACATTTTAGCGAAACTATAACGAAATCAAAACGAAATTTTTGTCTGATAACGAAATTTTGGCGAAATGACAACGAAATGCTCTTGACATATTTCGTTAGATATGGTATACTTAAATCACAAAAATCCTTAGGGGGTTAATATGAAATTTATTACCAGTCAAGAAGCTTCAATAAGATGGGGAATTACTACGAGAAGAATTCAGCAAATGTGTAAGAACGGAGAGATTGAGGGGGCAAAAAAAGAAGGTAAATTTTGGATGATTCCAGCAAATACCGAATGTCCAACCAATGTTACCGATAAAGTTGCGAATACCCAAAAAGGCAAAAAGAAAAAACCGTTGCCTATTGGTATTTCTGACTTTAAGAAGGCAACGTCTGATTATTATTACGTAGATAAAACTTTATTGATTCGTGATTTCATAGATAGTAAACCTCAAGTATCTTTGTTTACAAGACCACGCCGTTTCGGTAAAACTTTAACCATGGATATGCTTAGGGTTTTCTTTGAGAAAACGGATGAAGATACGTCTAAATATTTCAAAGATAAAGCAATTTGGGCTTGTGGTGATTATTACACTGCATATCAAGGTCAATATCCGGTGGTGTTCTTAACGTTTAAGGATGTCAAGTGTGCAACTTGGGAAGATACTTACGATAAAATTTCTAAACTAATTGCTTTAGAGTTTTTACGTCATAGTGAGCTTGAGACAAGTTCCAAATTAAACGCTTACGAGAAAGAACAATATGTTAATTTGTCTACTGGAAAAGCAAATCAAGTTGATTATCAAATGTCGTTACAAGTACTGTCGCTGTTGCTCTATAAGCACTATGGCAAAGAATGCGTCATTATAATCGATGAATATGATACGCCTATTCAACAAGGTCATACTTGTGGGTTCTATGAACAAATCATTGATTTTATGAGAAGTTTCTTCTCGGGTGGACTTAAAGATAATACTTATTTGGCCTATGGTTTCTTAACCGGTATTTTAAGAGTAGCAAAGGAAAGTATTTTTAGTGGCTTAAATAACTTAAAGATTAACTCAATTCTCGATGAAGCCTATAGTCAATTCTTCGGCTTTACCAAGGAAGAAGTGAAGAAGATGCTAGAATACTATGGGGTAGAAGATAAGTATCAAGAAGTATGTGATTGGTACGACGGATACCTTTTCGGTAATACCGAGATTTTCAATCCCTGGTCGGTAATCAATTATATTTCGGATAAATGTTTCCCGAAAGCGTTTTGGCAATCTACAGGAAGCAATGATATCATTGGAGAAATTATTGCATCCGCAACGCCTGAGGTGACGGAAAATCTTCAAAGACTATTAACGGGTAAGAAGGTAACAACATATATTGACACAAACGTTATTTATCCTGAAGTTGTTGCTAATCCTCATAGCGTATACAGTTTCTTGTTGATTGCAGGATATTTGAAAGTTGATAAGATTTATCCTCAAAATGACGGGAACTATATGTGTGACGTCGCAATACCAAATAAAGAGATTGCGTTTGTTTACGAGAAAGAAGTTCTTGCAAAAACAGGTAAAGCAAGTGTCGCTGTGGCAATTCAACAGGCGATATTTAAGAATGATATTAAGAGACTTCAAAAACTTTTAGAACAGTTTATGGTAGAATCTATTTCTTATCACGATGGCGCAAGCGAAGGGTTCTATCATGGTATGATGCTGGGCCTTTGCGCAGTTGTAAGTAATAGATATCGTGTAAGATCTAACGGTGAATCTGGAGACGGTCGATTTGATATTCAATTGTATCCGGAGAACAATAGTATTCCTGGTTTTATATTTGAGTTTAAGAAAGCCAAAGATGTGGTCGAAATGGACGCAATGGCAGATATGGCTCTTAAGCAAATAGAAGAAAATCGCTATGATACACAAATGAAAGCCGACGGAGTTACTAAGATTGTTAAAGTTGGTATTGCCTTCTGTGG
>CAZSBV010000273.1:0-2744 GCA_964605105.1 uncultured Lachnospiraceae bacterium
CTACTGTTGGATGAGTATCGTTTAACTGGAAGGTTACTTTTTCATAGAACTTACGGATATCATCATGAGTTCTCATGTATTTTTCTACTGCTTCCTGTACGGATGCAGAGATGAAGAAGTACTGCTGTTTTAAACGTAATTCTTTACCTGCGTAATGGTTGTCGTTTGGATATAATACTTCTACGATGTTACGAGCAAGGTTTTCCTGCTCAACTGCTTTCTGATAATCACCTTTATCAAAAGAGTCTAACTGGAAGCAGTTAACAGCTTCTGCATCCCAGATTCTTAATGTATTTACAATACCATTGCCATATCCTACGATCGGAAGATCATAAGGAATCGCTTTTACAGACTGGTAGCCTTCCTGCTTGAACATGTTTCTTCCGTTTTCATCTACGTATACAGATACATATCCGCCGAATTTAACTTCTTTTGTATATTCCGGTCTTCTAAGTTCGAATGGATTACCATCTACTAACCAGTTGTCCGGTACTTCGATCTGGAAACCATCACGGATTTCCTGTTTGAACATACCGTAACGGTAACGGATACCGCAACCGTAAGCCGCATATCCTAAGGTTGCTAAAGAATCCAGGAAACATGCTGCAAGTCTTCCTAAACCACCGTTTCCTAAAGCTGCGTCCGGTTCCTGATCCTCTACCAGGTTGATATCAAGACCTAATTCTTCCAAAGCCTCTTCTACCGGTTTGTAAGCCTGTAAGTTGATCATGTTGTTACCTAAAGCACGACCCATCAAGAATTCCATAGACATGTAATATACCATCTTAGGATCCTGTTTGTCGTATTCTTTCTGACTTTCCATCCAGTGATCTACGATTAAGTCTTTGATTGCGTAAGATACTGCCTGGAAAATCTGCTGTGGATTTGCTTCATCCAAAGTTTTACGATATAAAGTTTTTACATTGTCAATAACGTTCTTTTTGAATAATTCTTTGTCAAATTTACTCATTAGTGAAACCTGTTTTGCCATTTTTAGCTCCTTTCATAAATACATTCACTGTTAACATTCCAAACCTTCATTTACGGAATGTTTCATGCATGCGCCATGCGATTTACTGCATGTGTGCATCCATCTCATAACTCCTATAGAATTATGCGTTCTACACCAATAGTTACATTTTCAGAGTTTACATTCCATTGTTTTTTGTTTGCCAATACATCCTCAAAAATAAATTCATCGGCTAAAACCTTTTCCCCGATCACGGATTCATTTTTTCTTACAACTTCAGCAATTTTTTCATTTCCGCTGACTGCAACTTTAATATGATCCATCACTTCAAAATCGGAGTCTTTTCTCATTGTCTGAATCTTACTGATCACTTCGTATACAAAACCTTCTTCGCGAAGCTCTTCGCTTAAGTTCGTATCTAATACTACCGTAATCCTGTTATCAGCCTCTGATACGTATCCCGGCTTCTGGCTCATGGAAATCAGCAAGTCTTCTTTTGCTAATCTGACTTCTACCTCACCAACCATGAATACTAAAGCACCGTTTGCATTTAAATCATCCATCGCAGCATTTCCGTCTAAGGAAGCAAGCATTTTCTGGATGCCGCCTAACTGTTTGCCGTATTTTGGTCCAACAGTTTTCAGCTGTGGTTTAAATGTATAAGAGGTAAATTCTCTTACGTCATCTGTAAAGATAACATTTTTCACATTTAATTCATCTGCAATAATTTCTTTATAGAAATCGCCTAAGGTAAATTCTGCTTTAATGAACATATTACCAATTGGCTGACGGTTTTTAATGTTTGCTGTATTTCTACAAGCACGACCCATTACAACTACTTCTAACAGGTCTTTCATATCTTTTTCTAACTGTTTGTCTACAAGTGTTTCATCTGCAACAGGGAAATCGCATAAGTGGATACTTTCAGGAGCATCTTTATCAATGCTTCTTACTAAGTTCTGGTAGATTTCTTCTGTCATAAATGGAATCATAGGTGCTGCCACTTTAGATACAGTAACTAATGCTGTATACAATGTCATATAAGCATTGATCTTATCCTGTTCCATTCCTTTTGCCCAGAAACGTTCTCTGCCTCGTCTTACATACCAGTTACTGCAGTCATCTACAAATTCCTGTAATGCTCTTGCAGCTTCCGGGATTCTGTAATTGTCTAAATGAGTATCCACGGTTGTAATCAAAGTATTCAGCTTGGATAATAACCATTTATCCATAACCGTTAATTTATCATATTCCAATGCATATTTAGTTGCATCAAACTGATCAATATTTGCATAGAGTACGAAGAATGCGTAAGTATTCCATAAAGTACCCATGAATTTTCTCTGTCCTTCGGTTACGGCTTTTCCGTGGAAACGGTTTGGCAACCATGGTGCAGAGTTAATATAGAAGTACCAGCGGATAGCATCTGCTCCGTAAGTTTCCAAGGCATCAAACGGATCTACTGCATTTCCTTTGGACTTACTCATCTTCTGTCCATTTTCATCCTGAACATGACCTAAAACGATAACGTTTTCGTATGGCGCTTTGTTAAATAACAAAGTGGATTCTGCTAATAAAGAATAGAACCAACCACGAGTCTGGTCAACCGCTTCGGAAATGAACTGTGCCGGGAACTGCTGCTCAAATAATTCCTTATTTTCAAATGGATAGTGATGCTGTGCAAATGGCATCGCTCCTGAGTCAAACCAGCAGTCAATTACTTCCGGTACTCTCTTCATTGTCTTGCCGCATTCCGGACAAGTGCAGGTAATTT
>CAZSBV010000274.1:0-2743 GCA_964605105.1 uncultured Lachnospiraceae bacterium
GCAATTGTTAATGCAATGTAATTTAATAATTTCATATTCTCTCCTATCCTGCGAATCATTTTTCGCAATTAAATATATAAATATTATTCCTCTTTTTCCAAATAATATAATAAAAAATATTTTTAGTTCGTATTTACTAGAAAGATTTTTTATATTAGAATATAGTGTATGTTTGTTGAATGTAACCGATTGAATTTTTCTAAACTGTTACCAACACCTTTTATATTGTGTTCCAGTAAGAAAGCTTATTAGGGAGGATTTATGAGAATCGGATTTGATAATGAAAAATACTTAAAAATGCAGTCTGAACATATCAAAGAAAGAATTGCTCTTTTCGGAAATAAATTATATCTGGAATTTGGAGGAAAATTGTTTGATGATTTTCACGCTTCCAGAGTACTTCCCGGTTTTCAGCCGGACAGTAAATTAAAAATGTTACTTCAATTAAAAGATCAGGCAGAAGTTGTTATTGTTATCAGCGCAGATGATATTGAAGGAAATAAAGTAAGAAGCGATTATGGCATTACTTATGATGTAGATGTACTACGTTTAATTGATGTATTCCATGGTTTCGGACTTTTTGTTGGAAGTGTTGTAATTAACAAATTTAACGGTCAGAATTCTGCCATTAAATTTCGCGAGCGTTTAGATAATTTAGGAATTAAATCTTATATACATTATAACATTCCCGGATATCCAAGCGACATCGCTACTATTGTAAGTGATGAAGGTTACGGAAAAAATGATTATATTGAAACCCAGAGACCATTGGTAATTGTAACTGCTCCCGGTCCGGGAAGTGGAAAAATGGCAACTTGTCTTTCACAGATTTATCACGAACACAAACGTGGAATTAAGGCAGGATATGCTAAATTTGAAACCTTTCCAATCTGGAATCTTCCACTGAAACATCCGGTCAATATTGCTTATGAAGCTGCTACTGCAGACTTAAATGATGTCAATATGATTGACCCTTTCCATTTGGAAGCTTATGGAGAAACTACCGTAAATTACAACCGAGATGTGGAAATATTCCCTGTTTTAAATGCTATGTTCGAACAGATTTTAGGAGAAAGTCCTTATAAATCTCCAACCGATATGGGCGTAAATATGGCAGGGAACTGCATTTTTGACGATGAAGCCTGTCGCGATGCAAGTAAACAGGAAATTATCCGTCGCTACTATCAGGAAATGTGCAATATCAAACGTGGCAATGGAAGTGCAAATACTTTATATAAGTTAGAACTTCTTATGAAACAAGTTGCCATCTCTCCAAATGACAGAGCAGTTGTAAATGCCGCTTTACAAAGAGAGGCCGACACAGGACATCCTGCGGTTGCTATTGAATTACCAGACGGAAAAATTGTTACCGGTAAAACTTCCGATTTGCTCGGTTCTTCTGCTGCGGCACTGATGAATGCTTTAAAAGAACTAGGTGGCATTGATCATGACTTGCATTTAATTGCGCCATCTGCCATTGAACCAATTCAAACTTTAAAAACGGATTATTTAGGAAGCAAAAATCCCAGACTCCACACAGATGAAATTTTAATTGCTTTATCCATGTGTGCTGCCAATGATGTTCATGCAAAACATACTTTGGATCAGATTCCAAAGTTAAAACAATGTGAAGTTCATTCCTCTGTTTTACTTTCCTCTGTGGATGAACAGGTATTCAAACGTTTAGGAACTCACTTAACATGTGAACCTAAGTATGAAACTAACGATAAAAAATATCACAAATAATATGTAACTATTCAGAGCCAGGCGAATTAATAAAAGATTTTCGATCTTGCTCTGAATAGTTATTTTTTTATAATTCCGTCAATTCTCCAAAAGTATATCCCATATTCTTCCACTCTTTGATAATGTCTCCCATGATTTCACCGTTAGTAGATGATGTGCTATGGAGTAAAACAATGGCTCCCGGATGAATTCGTTTTGTGAGCTTTTCCATCGCCTCTTCCTTAGAAGGCTGTTTCTTTTCATCCCAATCTACGTAGGCAAGACTCCAAAAACAGGTTTTATATCCACACTCCTTTGCCCACTTTAATTGTTCTTCACTATACTTTCCTTGTGGAGGACGATAGAATTTTAACATATCACTTCCAACAGTTTCCTTATATAAAGCTTCTAAATCGGTTAATTCTTTTATAAAAGCTTCTTGTGTCGTAAGTGTTGCCATATCTTTATGGTGATAAGTATGATTACCTACAATATGCCCTTCTTCCACCATTCTCTTTACTATTTCCGGACAAGTCTCTAAATAATTTCCTACCAGAAAAAAGGTGGCTTTTACATCATTTTCTTTTAACGCATCAAGAATCTTTTCCGTGTTTCCATTTTCATATCCGGCATCAAATGTCAGATATATTTTCTTTTCCTCCTCATTTCCTAAATAGTATCCGTTCAATTCTTGCAATTTTTCTTTATCCACATCAATCACAGGAGCCTTTCCTTCTTCCTGAAAACTCAGCCCCCAGTTATTAGAAGACATTACCGCCACACTATTTTCTACTCCATTATTTTGGCTGACAACAGCTCCCATAACTGCTAAACATAATGATAAAATGCCAAATACTCCTAGTATCCACTTTTCTTTTTTCTGCATCATAAAATATCCACATTTTTTATTATATATATGCTTTTAAAACAAAAAAAAGACCTAGATAAAATCTAAGTCTTTTCGAGGCGACAATCGGATTTGAACCGATGATCAGGGTGTTGCAGACCCACGCCTTAC
>CAZSBV010000275.1:0-2742 GCA_964605105.1 uncultured Lachnospiraceae bacterium
AGAAAACTTCTGTTACGGCTTTGTTACAGCCTTCATCCATGGTGAAACGTTCTCTGTCCCAGTCACAGGAAGAACCAAGTTTCTTTAACTGACTAATGATACGTCCGCCGTATTCTCTCTTCCAATCCCAAGCTCTTTCTAAGAAGCCTTCTCTTCCCAAGTCTTCTTTATCAATGCCTTCTTCTTTCATCTTTTCAATAATTTTTACTTCTGTTGCAATACTTGCATGGTCTGTTCCCGGCTGCCAAAGAGCATTATATCCCTGCATTCTTTTGAAACGGATTAAAATATCCTGCATAGTATTGTCTAACGCATGTCCCATATGAAGCTGCCCTGTAATATTTGGAGGCGGCATAACAATGGTAAATGGTTTCTTGCTATGGTCTACTTCAGCATGAAAATATTTCTTTTCAAGCCACTTCTGATACAATTTTTCCTCAATCCCATGAGGATCATAAGTTTTTGCTAATTCTTTGCTCATGTTGTTCTCCTTTTTCTAAACTAGAACGCGTAAAAAAGCCCTCTGCCAATTAAAATTGGCAAAGGGCGTCACTTCAACGCGGTACCACCTTTGTTCACTTCCTATTTATAGGAAGTCTCATTGTTCCCGTATCTGAATCAGCTATCGCTAACAAACTTAAAAGCGTCTGTTCTTATAACGAAAACTTATCCTATAACGGGGATGAGCCGTGAACACCTACTGTCAACTTTCAGAATTTCCATATAAAAAATCTCTGCAACTGACTCATTCAGCATTCCGATTCCAAAGCTACCTTCCAAATTCCTTCCTTTAAGAGACCTCGCAGCCCATGAGTCTCTCTCTCTGATAAGGGGTAATCTGTACTCCTCTTTGTCACTATCTTTGTCTATCCATAAATATAGTGAATTTAGAGTGGTTTGTCAACTGTTTTCACTTACATAAATCTTGGCTCTGCTCTGAATTATAGACGCTACTTCTTCTGCAGTTTTCTGTCCTTCAAAATATCCTGCGGTCTCTTCCATAATGATATTATAAAGTGTTTCATCATAAATACAAAGCTTATTCAGACTCTTCAAATAATCCATAAATACAGCCGTTTCTTCCGGAGTCATTGGTTCCACCGGAATTTCCATACCATTCACATAGAAGTAGTCATCATATTCCTGTTTATTTCCATCCTCATCAATATAATATGGTTTTTCCCACGCTTTTTCTTCCAGTTTTTCCAGACTGCTGACTCTGAGAGGAAAATCATAATCTAAAGATTCCTGATATTCCTCGGTAAAGAAGGTCTTTACAAATTCCCATGCCACATCTTGATTTTTACTTAATGCACTGATCGCCATCGGATTATTAAAGTTCAATCCTGCTCCTAACCCTTCATCTACAGGGAAACCAATCAAGGTGACATCTTCTCCAAAGACTCCTTGTTTTACATAATTGTAATCTCTAAATCCTGAGAAATACTGTAAACTGAGGATTGTATTTCCATCTCTGTATTGAGTCTCCATTTCCTGCCAGTAAGATTCATCATCTATAATTGTGGAATAATCAATTTCTGTAGGAAGGCTCTTGGCAAATTCTAATGTCTTAATAAATCCCTCACTGTCGAAGAAGCATTCTCCTGCATCCCAGTTCACATATTGTTCTCCACAAATCCACACTGTGTAATATAAGAAACTCGAAGCTGTCACTTCACTCAAAAGCTGGGTTCCTTCCGGTTTGTTAGCAAGCAGTTCCATTGCTTCATCCATAGTCCAACCGGGTTCTTCACCCACATCTGCCGTTTTTCCTACAAATGTAGTTAAAGAGAAGGACGGTGCAATTCGATACAGGCCATCTTCAGAAGAAAGTGCTTCTAAAATATTAGGCAGTAAATCCTCTTTTGTAAGTTCTGTGTCTTTTTCTAAAAAGGTATTTAAGTCCGCGAAAACACCTTTGGAAACATAACTGTTGAATGGCATCTGACTATTTAAAATCATAATATCCGGTACATTACCTGAAACAATATCCGCATTCAATCTTGTCAATCCTTGCGAATAATCTTCCATAGTATCATACATAGCATAATCGCGGATATTCAGTCGGTATTCCTGATTGTTCTTATTAAAATCCACCAACTTTTGCTTTATCGTATAATCAAGATAATAACAGCCAATCACTAATTCAGTCTTATCAACAACATCTTCCGCTGCTACTTTGGTAAATTTTGATAACACGGATCCGCCATCTGCGTAGTAGTAAGCAATAAATGTATTTTCATCAACAAAAGATATTTGATACAAATAATTGGATGCAAAATCCGATGAAATATAATCCATTACCTTGGTAATTTCAGTATCTCCGATGTTATATCCATAAATTCCATAGTCATCACTCAGATACAAATCGTAAGCGTTTCCTTTACTCATCTGATATCTGTAATAATTAAATGGCAAACTTACCTTTTCACCAAAAACACCACTTTGTTCATCTAACGTCTGAATCGTAGCAGTATTTCCATCACTGCTGATAAACGCAAATTTACCATCACGGACCTGAAACAGTCTGGCTTCATTGCCATTGTCTTTTTCAATCAGCTTCACAGGATTTCCCTGATTATCATAAATTTCGATTCCTCTGGAGCTATCTACCATAATTTGGTTTTTATCATTACAATAAATGGAACTTACATAAAAATATTCGTCTGCTTCCATATTTTCATTCATATGGATTTTCCATTTTTCGGTACCATCCGGACCACATGCCGTTAAAAATATTTT
>CAZSBV010000276.1:0-2729 GCA_964605105.1 uncultured Lachnospiraceae bacterium
AAAGAATTCGTGAACATTTTCAGTATGATGATTATAAGTGGCAGTTAGAAAATAAAATTAAAATCGATCATCCGAAGCGTGCCGAAGGTCTGAATGCCTTACTTTATAAATGTCCTCACTGTATGGCAGAATCTCAGATGGACTCCGAAGGAGCAAAGCTATTCTGTAATGCCTGCGGAAAAACATGGGAAATGGATGAATATGGTCAGTTACATGCTTTAGATGGTGAGACAGAATTTTCACATATTCCGGATTGGAGTAATTGGGAAAGAGCATGTGTCAGAAAAGAAATAGAAGATGGAACCTATTATTTTGAAGATAAGGTTCGTGTAGAAACCTTGCCGGGATCTTTAAAGTTCTACAAACAGGGTGAAGGGACATTGATTCAGACGCCGGAAGGTACGACTGTAAAATGTAATTATTATGGAGAAGATTATACTCTTTTCAGAAGTGCAAAGAGTTTGGAAAGTATGCATATTGAATACGATTACCTTGGAAGAGGAGATTGTGTAGATATCTCTATTCCGGATGATAGTTTCTGGTGCTATGTTTCTAAAAAAGACTGTATTACAAAGATTTCTTTTGCAACAGAAGAAATACATAAGGCTGCGTTGAGAAAGTGATTTATGGACGGGGCTGTTGCAAAATGTACATTAAAACCTTTAACTGTACATTTTGCGACAGCCCCTGCTTTACATACAAATTTAAAAACAAAGAAGAGGTGCTCAAAAAATGCCGAAAGGAACAAAACAAAAGTTTAAGTTAATATATATTATAAAGTATCTGCTGGAAAATACAGATGAGAGTCACAAAGTAACCATGAGTGATATTATAGAATATTTGGAAAAGCAGGATGTGACGGCAGAAAGAAAAAGTATCTATGATGACCTTCAAACAATTAGGGATTTGGGAATTGAGGTCATTGGGGAGAAAATAGGAAAGACTTTTTATTACTATGTAGTAGAGAGGGATTTTGAGATTGCTGAGTTAAAGCTTCTGGTAGATGCTATTCAGTCATCGAAATTTATAACAGAGAAAAAATCGGAGGAATTGATTAAAAAACTGGGAAGTCTGGTAAGTGTTCATGAAGCAAAGCAATTACAGAGGCAGGTATATGTATCCGGCAGAGCCAAGACTCTGAATGAAAGTATATTTTATAATATCGATGCCATACATAATGCCATTGGAACAAATCAGAAAATTAGTTTTCAGTATTTTCAGTGGAATATTAAGAAGGAAATGGAACTTCGCAGGAATGGCGATTTTTATGAAGTAAGCCCATGGGCACTGTTATGGGAAGATGAGAATTATTATCTTGTAGGATTTGATTCCGCAAACAAGGAAATCCGACATTATCGAGTGGATAAAATGTTAAAGATTTCATGTATTGGTTCTGATAGAGAGGGAAAAGAATATTTCGAAAAATTTAATTTGGCTGAATATAGTAAGAAAAATTTTGGAATGTTCTCAGGAGAAGAAGAAACTGTGAAACTACAAGTACACAAGGATTTGATTGGTGTTATCATTGACCGGTTTGGAAAGGATGTTATGGTGATTCCGGCCGGGGAGGAATATTTTAGAATTAATGTGAAGGTTGCAATAAGTCCACAGTTTTTTGGATGGATATTTGGACTTGGAGGCAAAGTAAAGATTTTGGGTCCGGAACATGTTGTAAATAGAATGAAAGAGGAAATAAAGAAAGCAGGAGAACTCTATTTATAGTAACTTATAGAAAAAAAGTATAAAAGATTATTGAAAATGATACATTCTTTGTGACAAATTGACCTTGTAATAGAGAATTCTTTTTATTATAATTGAACTCTGGAAAATGGGTATTACCCATTTTGAATAGGAGATGATACATATTAGTAGTGAGATGCATAATGACAGAACTGTCAGAGAACAGATATTAGCAGAAATGAGAAGCGGTATATTTTCCCAGTGCAAGAGACTACCAAGAGAGACGGTGCTTTCAGAAAAACTTGGAATCAGCCGTACTCAGCTTAGGGATGCTTTAGCAGCTCTGGAACAGGAAGGTTTTATTACCCGTAGGCTTGGAGTGGGAACGATTATCAACCGTCACGTGCTTAATGTAAAAAGCCGAATGGATATTGAAGCCGAAATTCTGGATATTATTCGAAATAATGGTTATGAGCCGGCAGTATCTTTTATGGATGCCTGTGAAGAAATTGCAGATGAGATGTTGGCTTTGAAATTGGGAATTCCGGAGGGAACTGAGATTATCCGAGTGAAGAAGGTTTGTACAGCGGATGGCAGACCGGCACTCTATTTTCAGGATTTATTTGATAAACGGATCATCAAGACAGAATATACGAAGAAGGATCTGGAATCTCCTATTTTCCAGTTCTTACAAGAAAAATGTAACACAGAAAGTTACATGGATCTGACACAGCTCCATGCGGTGCTGGCAGAGGAGGAAATAGCAAATATCCTTAATGTCCCGGTGGGTACACCACTATTGAATATGGAAGAAGTAGATTATGATATTGAAGGAAATGCTGTTTTTTATTCAAGACAGTTTTTTGTAGAGGGTCTTTTTGAACAGACCGTCTTAAGAAAAAGATTATATTAATAAAGGAATTGACAAAGGAGAGTCTCAGAATGGAAAAGAAACTTGTTTATACAGGAAAGACCAAAGACGTGTTTGCTTTAGAAAATGGAAATTATCTTTTAAAATTTAAAGATGATTGTACAGGAAAAGATGGAGT
>CAZSBV010000277.1:0-2712 GCA_964605105.1 uncultured Lachnospiraceae bacterium
TCTGGTATTCAACAGTGCTGCCAAATAGCAAAACGCACTGTTTGACAGAATCATTCCTTCACACAGACTCATCAACTGAAGGTCTATATAATTTTTTCCGTTTGTATTTCCTTCCACAAACACTATTTCGCCAAATATATTCAGGTACATTTCTCTTTGATTTTTTTTGCACCAATCAATATCATCTGAAAAAACAAATACTTTCCATTCTTTTATGTCTTGTTCCAGCTCCGGATTTTCCTGCAACTCTATTACAAATCTTTCAATCTGTTTTCTATAATGAATTGCTTCCATGGCCATATCCAGAGTAACATAATCTCCTCTTCTGACATGAAGAGAAACGGAATGACTACTTAATATTTTATTTTGATATGCTTTGTTCCTTTCATCTGTGATATCCGGAAAACTAAATTCTTCTAAAAAGTTTTCCTTATAGCTTTCAAACCATTCTTTATTAAGCCAGTAACCATGATAATATACATCTCCGGGAGCATCCTGTATCATGGGTTCGTATGTATTTGTAGGCACCAATGTCACTTTTCCCTCAAATGGATTAAAGTGCTGATAACCTTCTCCCACTTCTGACAGCATATACATATCAATCCCATTTTCACATAGTATTTGCGGAACACTTTTCCTATTAGCTTTTTCTTCTAATATGTAATTCCAAACATCTTGTTCAAAACATTCACTTAAGAAATGCGGCTTTATTCCAAATACTTTTTCCAACTCATATCCATTATGGACTGTATATAGAGAGAAATAGGAATCATCCAGATACATAATCTCTCCCGGATGGGACAGTTCATAATATCTTGCAAAAATATATTAAAAAGCCTGGTTCGCAAGTCCTCCATTAAAAAATTGCACTTTCATCTATAAATATTCCCTCACGAATTTCAATCGTTCTTCTTCATAATTATCTTTATTCAGCAGTCCACAATCATGAATCACCCATGGCTTTTCCATATTTGGTAATGCCACCTTGTAACCTTTTCGGATAAACTCCATACACTGAGATGCATCATAGAAATCCCATTTATCAAAGATATCTTCTCTCCAGGGTAAATCATATTGGGTCATTATTAGAAGGCCATCCACAGCTTCTACTTCCATATATTCTACCTTTTCCGGCAATTTTTCTCCACGGATAATAGTTTCATAAATATGGGATTCACATACGATGCCACATCGTTCTCCATCCCACATAATACCGCTTTCCGGCATCTTTGGACTACCTATCATACCAAGCATGCCAATCTGCGGATTTTCTTCAAATAATTTAATGGTATCTATCAGAAAATCCGGATGTACAATAAAAGTGTCTTGATGAAGATATACTTTATACTTTGCATTTGATGCTTCCATTCCTTCGTTATATCCTGCTGTCATAGATTTCGCATCTTCTACTGCAAGGAAAGAAATCTGATATCCTTCAGGTACATTTAAATGGGCAATATAATAAACAGCTTCTTCCATATATTTTTCATTATTGGTACACATAATAAAACAGATTTCTTTTTCGTTCACTTTCATTTCCATCCTATTTCCTCTAATTCGTAGTAAGAAAATAAATATTTACTACACTCGCTGAAAATATTTCCATACTTTTTCCTTATTGTAAATAGCACTATCTACAACTCCCATAAGTTCATATTCTGATAGTTCTCGCTCTGATAAAAAAGAAAAAAACTCATCTGCATCATCCAAAATATCATTTTCTATTCTTCTTAAGAAAAATTTTAACTGGCGATATCGCTCCAACAAAGCATCCAAAGAATCTTCTTTTTCAAATACAGTTTTCACTCCGGCTTCCAGTTCTTTCTGTACAATCTTACCCAGATACCAGACTGCCATTAAATCATTATCATACTTAATGACTCCGATATTTTCTTGTAAATAAGAAAATATTTTTTCCGATTGTTTATCGCGAATCATCCTGTCCACTTGCTTTCTGTGAAAATCCAGAAGTTGTTTCTTCTCTTTTATATTCTCTTCCATCTTACCAAGGTTTTACTCCCCATATAAACTAAATTTTCTTACAATTTCATTACTTTTATTACTTATTTGAAATACCATATCTATGATAATTTTCAAAAAACTCTTATCTCAAAATATCTGCTCTCTTTTTAATCAGCACTCAAAGTTTTGTAACATGACCGGTTTTTTTGCAATTACCATATCCTGTGACAGTGCACAGGCATCCCCATAATAAGCATCACTCATTAACACTGCTGTTTCAGAATCCAGATTTTCTCCATAGATTCCCCAGCCTTCTTTTCGATACTTTTCTACAATTTCAAAATAAGCTTTCCACAAATCCGGATGAGATAATTTTAATACTGCTTCGATTTCCTTATTTGGATACCACACCATAATAATTTCTTCACTGTTTTCCTTTAACAGCTGTAACACATTTTCTAATTTTTTCGCTGCTTTTAATCCTCTCTCTACAAATCCGGTTGCACTGATACTATACAAAAGAACTTTCTTCCAATTGCCATCTTCTTTATACAATACAGATTTCCATTCTTCCGGAAGTGCATTTAGAATCTCTTCTTTATTATCATCCTGATCCATTAAAGGAGAACCCATACCACTGATTTTCTCTTCCCAAATACCTCGGGTATCCTCTCCTGCCCATTCGGTAAGATATTCCACATAAGCCTCTTTCATCTGTTCTGATTGTACAATTACCTTATCCGCATTTAC
>CAZSBV010000278.1:0-2708 GCA_964605105.1 uncultured Lachnospiraceae bacterium
AAATTCCCACGAATGATTCGTGATTTACAGAAAAAATTAGGAAAGAAAATGGAATTATACATGTCCGGTGAAGAAACAGAACTTGACCGTACTGTAGTAGATGAAATCGGCGATCCTTTGATGCACTTACTGCGTAACTCTGCTGACCATGGTCTGGAGTCTGCAGCAGTTAGAAAAGAAAGAGGAAAACCGGAAGTAGGTTCCATTTTCCTGAATGCATATCAGGAAGGTAACAACGTTGTTATCGAAGTAAGAGATGATGGTAATGGTATTGATGTTGATGCCGTAAGAAATAAAGCTATTGAAAGAGGAACTATTACAGAAGAACAAGCAGAATCTATGAGCGAAAAAGAAATCATCGATTTATTGTTCCTTCCAAGTTTCTCAACTGCTAAACAGGTATCTGATGTATCTGGAAGAGGTGTAGGTCTTGACGTTGTTAAATCCAAGATTGAATCTTTAAGTGGTGAAGTTGAAGTTAAGAGTAAACTGGGTGTTGGAAGTACATGGACAATTCGTTTACCATTAACATTGGCTATCATTCAGGCACTTATGGTTGTTGTTGGTGGTGAAAAATATGCGATTTCTTTAGGAAATATTCAGACAATCGAAGATATTTCCCCTTCCGACATTAAATATGTACAGTCTAAAGAAGTTATTACTCTTAGAGGAAACGTTATTCCTTTAGTTAGATTAAATAAAGTTCTTGGTATTGAATCTACTAAGAAAGAAGACGAAAATTTAATTGCTGTTATTGTGAAAAAAGGTGATAAACAGGCAGGTCTTATTATCGATGAATTAATGGGACAGCAGGAAATCGTTATTAAATCTTTGGGTAAATATATCAATAAGAGCAAAGAAATTAGTGGAGCGACCATTCTTGGAGATGGTGAAGTAGCATTGATCTTAGATACCAATGCATTGCTCTAAAGAAGGGGGGAAACACAAATGGAAAATACAAAGAAATTTGCAGATGCAGCTCAGTATATTGTTATTTCAATGGGTGAAGAACAATTTGGGATTGATATTAAATATATTGATAATATTGTAAAAATGCAGCATATTACAAGAGTTCCTAATGTAGCATCTTACATTAAAGGTGTAATCAACCTTCGTGGAGAAGTTCTTCCTGTAATGAGCTTACGCTTAAAAATGGGGTTGGAAGAAGATGTAACTACTAAGAATACCCGTATTATTATCTTAAGATTAGAACAATATGGTATGATTGGTATTATCGTTGATGAAGTAAAAGAAGTTCTTACATTAGAAGAAGAATGTATTGAAAAGGTTGCAAATGATAGTAAGGAAGAAAAAGAAGGATTTGTATTTGCAGTAGGTAAATGTGAAGATGGTCTTGTTTCTTTATTAGATTTAAATGCTGTAGCGTTAGAAAAAGAATAATTGTCCGGGGGTAGCAGATGAGCGAAATGACAGTAGGGGATATGTCCGCACAGTACATGGATGTATTAAAAGAATTAGGAAATATAGGTGCAGGGAATGCTACCACGGCATTAGCAGAACTTTTACAGTGTAAAGTTGATATGAATGTTCCTCAAGTTAAATTAATTAATTTTTCTGAAATAGGAGAATTGATTGGTGGAGAAGAACAGGTTATGGCTGGTATATATCTTGCAATTCAAAAAGATATTACAGGAAGTATTCTTTTCCTTGTGAAAGAAGAAGTTGCTTTACATTTAGTAAAAAAACTTATGGGAGATTATGCACAGGATATTCATGGAGAAATGGAGCAATCTGCTTTAAAAGAAATTTCCAATATTATAACGGGGGCTTATTTAAATGCGTTAAGCACCATGACAGGTTTAAGAATAGAACCTTCCGTTCCAGATCTTACTATTGACATGGCAGGGGCAATTTTAAGCGTACCAGCTATCGAATTTGGAATTATGGGAGATGAAATGTTGTTAATTCAGTCCCAGATTTATGATGAAATAGCTATTGATGGTTTCTTTATTATGGTTCCGGATGTGGATTCTTATGTAAAGATACTTACATCTTTAGGAATTTCAGTGTAATGACTCATAAATAAATTCGGAAGAGTTTGAAGGTATAGATTATGGAAATTAAAGTTGGAATGGCTGATTTAAATGTATGCAGCGGTACTGATTCCATAACAACATTAGGTTTGGGGTCCTGTGTAGGGGTTGTATTATGGGATCCTCAAACTAAAATATGCGGAATGGTACATGTTATGTTACCGGACAGTACTAGCATACGTAATAACACAAATGTGGCAAAATTTGCGGATAGTGGGATTGATGAGTTATTAAAACGAGTGATTGCCAAAGGCGCAAAACGCCAGAATTTGGTTTCGAAGATTGCCGGAGGAGCAAAAATGTTCTCTGTAAACAATAAATCAGAGATGCTTAGTATCGGAGATCGAAATGTAGAAGCCAGCATTAAGAAATTGAAAGAGTTAAGAATTCCTATAAAAGCTCAGGATACCGGAGAAACATATGGACGAACGGTTACATTTTATCCTGAGACAGGGCAATATCATATTAAAAGAGTAGGAAAAGAAATTAAAATTATATAAGGATATCGAATATGAAAAGCAAAAAAATGAAAATGTTTCCACTAATACTTATGTTGGTGGCAGGAAGCTTTACTAGTATCATGACCTACTATTTTCAATATGAAATTAAGACAGCATTACTTGTATTGCTGTCTGTTTTGCTTGTTTTTTATTG
>CAZSBV010000279.1:0-2705 GCA_964605105.1 uncultured Lachnospiraceae bacterium
ATTATAAAGAAGGTATGTTTGTTTTAGGTGATGAAGAAAAAGATAAAGAAGTATTTGCACTTCGTCCAATGACATGCCCATTCCAGTATTACGTATATAAAGCAAGTCAGAAATCTTACCGTGACCTTCCACTTCGTTATGGTGAAACATCCACACTGTTCAGAAACGAAGATTCCGGTGAAATGCATGGACTTACCCGTGTTCGTCAGTTCACAATTTCCGAAGGTCATCTGATTGTAAGACCTGACCAGATGGTAGAAGAGTTCAAAGGCTGTCTGGCATTGGCTAAATACTGTCTTGATACATTAGGAGTTTCTGATGATGTAACATATCGTCTTTCCAAATGGGATCCTAACAACAAAGAAAAATATGTAGGTACAACAGAGGTTTGGGAAGAAACACAGGGATATATCCGTCAGATCCTGACAGAATTGGAAATTCCGTTTGTGGAAGAAGAAGGCGAAGCCGCTTTCTACGGTCCTAAAGTAGACATTCAGGCAAGAAATGTATATGGAAAAGAAGATACCATGATCACCATTCAGTGGGATGCGGTATTAGCAGAACAGTTTGATATGTACTATGTAGATGAAAAAGGGGAAAAAGTACGTCCTTATATTATCCACAGAACCGCTATGGGATGCTATGAAAGAACACTTGCATGGTTAATTGAAAAATATGCCGGAAAATTCCCAACATGGTTATGTCCTGAACAGGTTCGTGTACTTCCGATTTCTGAAAAATACATGGACTACGCTGCAAAAGTAGAAGCAAAATTGAAAGACAATGGAATCCTTTGTACTGTGGATAACCGTTCTGAAAAAATCGGATATAAGATTCGTGAAACAAGACTTGCAAAAGTTCCTTATATGTTAGTAGTAGGACAGAAGGAAGAAGAAGAAGGACTGGTTTCTGTAAGAAGCCGTTTTGCAGGTGATGAAGGACAGAAATCTTTAGATGACTTCATCGATGCAATCTGCAAAGAAATCAGAACCAAAGAAATCAGAAAAGAAGAAGTTGCAGAAGAAGTTAAGAAATAAATCTTTTCTGATATAAAAAGAGGTTTGCTCTTTTTTGAAAAATAAAAATTAAAGATTGAGAAGATGATTAGAAAACTGCTCATGGGACATACTAATTTATATCGCATTAAAAATGCGTTAGTAAGGAGGTATGTACCATGGCAGAATTAAAATGTAAAGCAGAACACTGCACCTACAACAAAGATCATTATTGCAGCAAAGGTGATATTATGGTAGGTGGGAAACATGCAGTCACAAGTGATGAAACACGTTGTGAGAGTTTTTCACAGAAAAGGGGAGACTCCATGACAAACGCTACCTGTCATCCAAGCCCTACGATCAGTATTGATTGTGAAGTGGCAAGATGTGTTTATAATGCAAATTATAAATGCACAGCAGAACATGTAGACATCAGTGGAAGTAATGCAGATACCAGTAAAGAAACATCCTGCAGCACTTTTAAAGAAAAATAATAGGATGTTTTTTATAGTGTAAAAAAGAAATGAAAAATCAGAAAAAACTATTGACGTTCCGGTGGAGTTGTGCTATTCTACTATAGGTTGTGAAAACAACGAGACATAGCAAGCAGAGTATCCACTCTCACCTTACGGCAATTGGGCTGGTAAGAGTCAATAGTCTCATAGAATAAATAGATAAATTGGTTTATTTTCTATGTAAGATTTATGGTGGATAGTATGCGAACTATCCACTTTTTTTTATCAATTTTTGTTTCTTATGGAGGGTAAGACAATTAGCGAATTAATGATTAACGAACAAATCAGAGACAAAGAAGTGCGTGTAATTAGTGAAGAAGGCGACCAGTTAGGTATTATGTCTGCAAAAGAAGCGATGAAACTTGCAGAAGAAGCCGGACTTGACTTAGTAAAAATTGCACCAACAGCAAAACCACCGGTTTGTAAAATCGTAGACTATGGTAAGTATAGATATGAACTTGCAAGAAAAGAAAAAGAAGCTAAGAAAAAACAAAAAGTTATTGAAGTCAAGGAGATTCGTTTGTCTCCAAATATTGATACCAATGACTTAAATACCAAGATTAATGCAGCGAAGAAATTCCTTGCAAAAGGAGACAGAGTAAAAGTTACTTTGCGTTTCCGCGGTAGAGAAATGGCACATATGGCTAGCAGTAAACATATTTTGGATGATTTTGCAGAAGCCTTAAAAGATGTATGTGTAGTAGAAAAGGCTCCAAAGGTAGAAGGAAGAGCTATGACAATGTTTTTAACTGAAAAGCGATAGTGCACAGTTAAAATAGATTTTGGAACACATTATGTATAGGAGGATATAAATATGCCAAAAATTAAGACAAGCAGAGCAGCAGCAAAGCGTTTTAAAGTAACAGGAACAGGTAAATTAAAAAGAAGTAAAGCTTATAAAAGCCATATCTTAACAAAGAAATCTACTAAGAGAAAGAGAAATCTTAGAAAAGCAGCTATGACTGATTCTACAAATGTTAAGAATATGAAGAAAATTTTACCATATTTATAAGTCGTAGAGTGTAGGAGGAATAAGAAATGGCAAGAATTAAAGGCGGTTTAAACGCGAAAAAAAGACACAATAGAGTATTAAAACTTGCAAAAGGTTACAGAGGTGCTAGATCTAAACAGTACAGAATTGCAAAACAGTCTGTAATGAGAGCTTTAGCTACATCTTATGCAGGTAGAAAAGAAA
>CAZSBV010000280.1:0-2658 GCA_964605105.1 uncultured Lachnospiraceae bacterium
GCCACCAGAATCTGACTAAGCATAATAGAAATCCAGGTTCCAATAATCCCAACCATCCTTGGCAAAATCAAAAGAAGAATTCCAAGCAATACAGCTTCTCCATAAATTAGTATATAAGCTCTGGTATTTTTTTCTGTAGCATAAAAATAAGAAATCACTGCTCTGGAAATCCCTGCAAAGACCATTCCCAATAAAAATATCGGTAACACTCCTATTACATACTCTGTGACTTCTGTAGACGTTCCAAAAATACCTACTACTGCCCTTCCTTGCCAAGTAATGAAAGCAAAAGAAAGCATTCCTATAAAAAGCGAAAAGTTTCTGGACATCTTATAAATTTTTTCAGCTTCTTTCAATTCTCCTTTTCCATAGAACAGGCTCACCAAAGGCTGGCACCCATCGCTGACACCCTGCAATAATAGCATTACTGTATAGGTAATATAACTAATCGGTGCATAACAAGTAACTGCAAACTCTCCACCGAAAGCAACTGCATTTAAGTTTACGAAAATCAAGGTGATATTTGGAGCAAAGGACAACCCAAACGGCGAACAGGCAACTAACAGAATTTTCTTGACCAAATCTGCCGGTACTCTTTTTATTATAATTTTTTCTTTTTTCCATAAAATATAGCCTATGCTTATAACAAATGCTGCGACCTGTCCCATAACAGATGCAATGGCAGCTCCTTTCATTCCCTGATGGAATACCCAAATGAGCAAATAGTCAAATACGATGTTGAACATAGCTCCCACTACCATTGCCACGGTAGAGATATAAGCATTTCCCAAATTTCTCATAAAAGGAACTAATCCTGTTCCTAAAATCTGAAACAAGGTTCCCCAGGCAATCCAGATAATATATTCATTACCTAAAGTTAATAATTCTCCCTGAGCTCCCAACGCTTCTAACATAGGGATATTCATAATCAAAAGAAGCGGAGTTATAACGACTCCCAATCCTAATAATAGGAGAAGTGTCAGACCTAGACATTTGGCTGCATCTTCTGTCTTTTCCTGCGCTTTATGAATGGTATATTGTACAGCTCCTCCCATGCCGATTCCGGTTCCCAATGCCTGCACAAACGCAGTGATGGGGTATGCTACATTGATTGCTGCCAATGCTGCATCCCCCATTTCATTTCCTAAGAAGAAACCATCGACAATACCATATAAGCCCGACAACGCAAAGGCTAACATGGAAGGAATTACATATCGAAAAAATTCTTTATATAGTTTCATCTTATTCCATACTGATTACTTTGTAATCCTGATCCTCTACTGCTTTTCTTAAAACATCATCTGCTACTTCTTCTGTTAAAGTAACCACTGCAGTTCCCTCTTCATGGCTTACAATTGCTTCTTCTACCTGTGGAAGTGCTTCCAATACTTTCTTTACTCTTGCAGAACAATGTCCACACATCATTCCTTCAATAGTCATCTTCTTTGTCATTTGTTTATTCTCCTTCTCTTTATATTTCATTTTTTTATCTTTTTTTGTATCTCTTACATCAAAAAAGTTTAATCTCAGTGCATTGGTTACTACACAGAAACTGGATAAGCTCATGGCAAGGGCTCCAAACATGGGATTCATTTCCCATCCGAAAATCGGAATCCAAAGGCCTGCTGCCAAAGGAATACCGATGACATTATAAGCAAATGCCCAGAATAAGTTTTCATGAATATTTTTTCTGGTCTGGCGGCTTAAACGAATGGCTGCCGGTACATCCAAAAGTCTGCTCTTCATTAATACCACATCTGCCGCATCAATGGCAATGTCGGTTCCTGCTCCGATAGCAATTCCAATATCTGCTTTGGTAAGTGCTAAAGCATCGTTGATTCCATCTCCTACCATAGCAACTTTTCCTTTTCTCTGCAACTGACGAATCACTTTTTCTTTTCCATCCGGAAGAACTCCGGCAATAACTTCATCCACTCCCGCCTGATTTCCGATGGACCGGGCTGTCTTTTCATTATCTCCGGTAAGCATGACTACATGAATTCCCATGTTTTTAAGTTCACCGATTGCCTGCTTACTATCTTCCTTAATAATATCGGCTACTGCTATAGTTCCAAGGAATTTATCATCCTCAACAAAGAATAGTGGTGTTTTTCCTTCTACCGCTAACTTTTCTGCCTGGGTTTTAATCTGTTGCTGTAACGCAGAATCTATTTTTATTTTTGACAAAATAAATTTAAGATTTCCACCAGCAAGTTTCTTTCCATCTAATGTACCAATGAGACCATTTCCGGGTAAAACTTGAAAATCAGATACTTCTTTTTTCAAAAGACCTTTTTCATTTCCATATTGAAGAATTGCCTTTGCCAATGGATGCTCACTTTTGGTTTCCAAACAGAAAGCATTTTCCAATAAACGCTCTTCCGAAATACCTGTTGCAGGCAAAATATCCGTAACATGTGGTTCTCCCTGTGTAATCGTACCTGTCTTATCCAGAGCAACAATTTCTACCTTTCCGGTCTCTTCTAAAGAAGTTGCTGTCTTAAAAAGAATTCCATGTTTTGCTCCCACACCATTGCCGACCATGATCGCCACTGGTGTAGCAAGTCCCAAAGCACATGGACAGCTGATAACTAATACAGAAATTCCTCTTGCCAGAGCAAATCCAATGCTTTCTCCGGCAAACAACCAGATAAGCGT
>CAZSBV010000281.1:0-2655 GCA_964605105.1 uncultured Lachnospiraceae bacterium
CTGTTTTGTTCATTTGTGAACTCCTCCTCTAACTTAATGTTAGTACGCCAAAAAACGTCTACATCTATATATAATCCGTTTTACTACCATTGTCAAGCTATTTTTTCCCTTTTTCCCCTTGATTTATGCGGACTTTAGAGACTTTTTATATTTTACTCAATAGCTGTTAAGTCAGAGAAAGAATAGCTGGTATCCTTATCTTCGTCATCTACATTAATGGTATAAGTTCTGGTGAGATAACCACTTTTTCGGATGGTTACTTCATGACTTCCTGAGCTTTTTGCAAAACTGGCAGGAATAATTCCTACATAACTTCCATCTACATACACTTCTGCACCAGCCGGAGCTTCTATAGTTACTTTATATCCGGTCGTACTGGCACTGCTGGAAGCATTGCCTCCGGATACGGTACTGCTGGAAGAAGAACTGCTGTCAGAAGATTCACTGTCTGTTGAAGTACTATTACTAGTTGTACTACTGGTGGAATCCGTGCTGCTATCTGTTTCACTGCTACTACTTGTCGAATCTGTTGTGGTCGTATCCGAATCGGAATCCGTAGAATTATCAGAAACAGTACGTACCGTTTCTTCATCCAATGAGATCGCTATTGTAGCACTGTTCTCTGTCACTCGAATGTACTGTATAACCGTATCATATCCATCGGCCTTCGCCATAATCTGATGAAGTCCATAGGTAGCCTTAACTACCCTGCTGGTATCTATTAATTTACCGTCAATATATACTTCCGCCGTAGAAGGATCTACCGTAACAATCAAATTACCATATTTTATCAGATCTTCATTCTTCAAATCCCCTACATCCAGCTGAGTCTCTTTATTTCTCTTAATTTCCACGGTCTTTGTTCCTGCAATGCCGTTATGAGACAAATATACCTCATAACTTCCTTCCGGAACTACCAAAAGCATATCTTCCTCTATCTTCTGAATGATTTTTTGGCCCACTTCAATCCAGCCGCCAATAAAATATTCTTCATTTTCCAGACGCAGGTAACCATGACCTTCCTGTATCGTGATACTATAAATCTTATGATCTATTCCTTTTACCTGCAGAATATCCTCGGAATGAATATCTAAAAATTCTACCTGTTCACCACCGGAAAGTACTACGGTGGTCTCATCCAAAGTATAATACTCATTCATGATCTTCATTCTGCCCGCAGACAAATCCATTTCAAACTTGGAAATATCATTCAAAGTCCAAATCTCAGAAGATACTGTAAGGGCAGACAACAACTTTTCATCTTTCAGAAACTGAATATCTACCATTTCTCCTTCCTGAAGCTGGCTTGCCGCAATCTGCGTACCATATTTATCCATAAATTTTGTGGTTCCGTCATAATTCAATGTATAATTTCTCTTTTTTTCAAGATTCAAAAAAGTAATTTTATTTTGTTTTTCCTGCTTGTCAATTACAATAGCTGTATCGATACTGTCATATGCTCCGGGAGCTATTTTTATAAATCCTCCCTGTTCCTGTACAGACTCCTGCACTTTCGACTGGCTGCATGCAGCCAGAACAAGCATACAAAGAATACTGCAAATTGTAACTCCAAGTTTATGTAATCTGCTTTTGTACATATCTGATCTCTATACGTTACTGTTCACTCCGTTCCCGGTAACCTCTATACTTTCTATTATTTTTCCTTATTATAATAACCTCTTTATCATTTGTGCAATACCTCTTCTTTGAAATTGCTATCCAAAAACATATTTTTTTCTTCTTCCTGCCTTAATATCTTTTCCAATTTCTCCATATTTTTTGCAGGAATCCAGACTTTGGGAGAACTATAATAAAAATTCACAATTTTCCAGAATTTCTCCGGATAACTCAGCCGATAGTAGAGCTGAAGTCTGTCTTCTGCTGACAAAGGTTTTTGTTTTTGATAATTTTCCAATATATACTGTCCCAGATCTTCCCGCCAATTATTTTTTTCCATCATTTTTCGAAAGAATAAACTCAAATCCCTCATTGGATTATCTAATATATACTTTTCAAAGTTTATGAAAAATACTCCGCTTTCTGTAAAAAGGGCATTATGATGCTGCAAATCCCCATGACAGATACTTCCGGTCTTCAAGAGATTTTCTTCCTGCAAAAGCCGGGAACTAAACTTCACTTCTTCTAGTATTTTTTCTGCTTTTTGTAAAAATACATCAAAATTCTGGTATAGAAAATATTCAAATTCACTTTTCTGTCGTTTTGATTTCAAAAATTTCCTGACCCGTCTCAACTCCCGGTTATGTTTTTCAAATTCTTCAGCCAGAGAATATGCTGTCAAATTCTTCTCCTTCACAAAATCCGGAAGTTCCATAGCCCGGTGAAGCAATGCCATCTGTTCTACTACCACGCTGCTGTCCTGATATTCCCTAGGATTACACTCTTTTCCTTCCCGATATTCTTTGAGATAATAGGAATTCATCTCTTCATCTTTGACTATCAGTTCCCCTTCCTTCGTAGGTAGGATTTCTTCTAAATTATAAAAACCGTTCTCTTTTATTTTTTCTAATAACTGTTTCTGTATCAGAAGCCGTTCCTGACTTCCGCTATATTCTTTTAAAATCTTAATTCCTGTTTTTGTCTCACATAGAATGGCGCCCCGCCCTTTCCAGGAACGAAGCACCTCAATGTCATACT
>CAZSBV010000282.1:0-2652 GCA_964605105.1 uncultured Lachnospiraceae bacterium
ACAAATTTTGCTTCTACACCGGAACCTACTAAATTAGCAGCTTTTATAGCCTGACCTAATTTTATGTAGTCGTCTCTTAATTTAATTATTTCCATATTTCTCCAATCTATACCTATTCATTTCATTTATTAAAACTAACTTACTGTTGTAAAGTTAACAGGTAAAATCAGGTAAATATATTTACCTTCTTCATCTCTGATAAAACAAGGTGCCTTAGGATTTACTAAATACATATCAATTTCTTCATCTTCAATCACACGAAGAGCATCAATTAAAAATTTAGGATTAAATCCAATCATTAAATCTTTACCCTGTTTTGCAATATCAATTTCTTCATTCATACTACCAACGGCAGAATTAATTTTTAATTCCATACTTCCGTCAATAATATTGATAATAATTGGTTTTTTATCTCCTTCTTTTACAAGAAGAGTAGCTCTGTCAATACAACTTAACAATTCTTTTTTATTAATTCTTACTTTTGTTTCGTAATCGTTTGAAAGCATCTGATCAATTTTGAAATATTCTCCTTCAATCAGACGGGAAACAACAGTAGTATTATCAAATTCAAAAATAATATGTTTTTCACTAAAATAGATATAAACATCTTTTTCCATATCACCTGATAAAATCTTACTGATTTCATTCAATGTTTTTCCGGGAACAACAACCTTTTTGAATGAATAAGCATTTTTAAGTTTAATTTTTCTAATAGAAATTCTGTGACCATCCAATGAAACTACTTTTAATTCATCATTGTTAATTTCAAATAATTCACCGGTCATTAATTTATTATTATCATTATCGGAAATAGAGAAAATAGTCTGTCTTACAGATTCCTTTAAAGTATATTGGCTTATTACCAAAGGATCTCTTTTTTCAATGGATGGAAGACAGGAAAAATCATCTCCTGATTTACCAATAATATTAAACTTAGCCTTTTCACATGTAATAGTAGTTTTATTATTATCATCTGTTTCAATTGTAATGTCATTATCAGGAAGTTTTCTTACAATTTCTAAGAAAATCTTTGCATCTAAAGCGATTTTACCACTAACTAATACATCACCTTCAATTACGGTTTCTATACCAAGTTCCATATCATTTGCAGTTAAAACAATATTACCACTGTCAGCTTCTACTAAAATACATTCCAAGATAGACATAGTAGTTTTACTTGGTACTGCTTTAGCTACAGTCTGAACCCCTGTTAAAAGATTAGATTTTGAACATACGAATTTCATTTGTTGATAACTCCTTCCTATTGCACTACAAAAAATAAAAGCGGCTTTTTTCTAATTTATTTATATAATTTTAAGTAATATTATTATTAATAGATGTTGATTTGTGGATAACCTTATTAATTATACTATTTTTAAGGAAAATTTGGAATGGATAAGTCCTTAAAAACCCTTGGGATAAAAAAATATAACTTGTCTTTTATTCACATTTTCAATTTGATATTTTTTATTAAAAAATAGTGTTTTATTTTTATGAACATTCTTTCCACAGAAATTTCACATTTATATCCACTTTAAATTGTGGATAGTTAAAATATGTTAATAAATATTTAGGCGTTAATTTTTTTCTTTATAATTTCTATTTTATTTTTTAAATCTTCATTTACTAATAAGTCTTCTTCAATTTTCTTGATTCCATGAATGATGGTAGTGTGATCCTTTTTACCGAGAATCTTACCAATATTTGCCAAAGAAATATCTAATATATTTCTACAAAGATACATAGTTACCTGTCTTGGCAGAACATATTCGGAATTTCTTTTTTTAGAAAGTATGTCAGCTGATGTTACGCCAAAGTGTTCTGCTACCATATCTATAATTAAGGTAGGTGTTATTTCTTTTGGCTGATCAGGATGAATAATATCTTTTAAGGCATCTTCTGCTAATTCTAAAGTAATTTCAGAAGTATTCATAATTTTAGATTTAGCAATAATTCTGTTAAAAGCTCCTTCTAATTCACGAATATTAGATTTAATGTTAGTAGCAATATATTGGAAAATATGATCATCTATTTTTTTATCATAATTTTCAGCATTTTTTCTTAAAATTGCCATTCTGGTCTCATAGTCCGGAGCTTGAATATCAGCAATCAATCCCCATTCAAATCGGGAACGGAAACGCTCATCTAAAGTTTCCATTTCTTTTGGTGGTTTATCTGAGGAAAGAATAATCTGTTTTCCAGCAGAATGAAGTACATTAAAGGTATGAAAGAATTCTTCCTGTGTACTTTCTTTACCGATAATGAACTGAACGTCATCGACCATTAATACATCAACTGTTCTATATTTTTCACGAAGTTTTGTCATTGCAGCAGCATTACCGCTACGAATAGATTCAATTACTTCATTAGTAAATGCTTCTGATGTAACATATAAGACTTTGGTATTAGGATTTTGTTCTAATAAAAAGTGTCCTATAGAATGCATCAAGTGAGTTTTACCAAGTCCGGCTCCTCCATATAAATAGAGAGGATTGTAAGCTTCACCAGGTGATTCTGCAACTGCAAGAGAAGCGGAGTGGGCAAATTTATTATTACTTCCTACAACAAAAGTATCAAATTTATATTTTGGATTTAAATTTGCATTCTCATAATTAATGTTATATACAGGGTTAGATTTTAAAGAAGATTTTT
>CAZSBV010000283.1:0-2621 GCA_964605105.1 uncultured Lachnospiraceae bacterium
GTATTGCGTTTATGAGAATCTGTTCCGGTAAATTTGATGCTAATATGGAAGTTAAACATGTTCAGGGAAATAAAGTTATGCGTTTATCTCAGCCACAGCAGATCATGGCTAGTGAACGAAAGATTCTGGATGAAGCTTATGCCGGAGATATTATAGGTGTATTTGATCCGGGTATCTTCTCGATTGGAGATACTATCAGTATGCCAAAAGCGCAATTTAAATATGAAGGGATTCCAACCTTTGCACCGGAACATTTTGCCAGAGTAAGGCAGATGGATACCATGAAAAGAAAGCAGTTCGTAAAAGGTATTACTCAGATTGCCCAGGAAGGTGCAATTCAGATCTTTCAGGAGTATAATACCGGTCTGGAAGAAATTATTGTAGGGGTAGTAGGTGTGTTGCAGTTCGATGTTTTAAAATATCGTCTGGAAAATGAATATAATGTGGAAATACGATTGGAAAGACTTCCATACGAACACATTAGATGGATTGAAAACAAGGAAGAAGTAGACGTAGACAAGCTGACAGGAACTTCTGATATGAAGAAAGTAAAAGATATGAAGGGAAATCCTCTTTTATTGTTTGTAAATCCATGGAGTGTTGGAATGACATTAGACAGAAATCCAGGCTTGGAATTGTCTGAATTTGGAAAGAATAATTAAAGTTCATCTAAAACCGCGGACAGCGGTGAAAGAGGTGGCATTATGAAAAAAATAGTTTATATATTGTTGTGTGCTGTTTTTCTGTATGGCTGCTCGGAACCGGGGAAAATAGATAAGGATACAGTGTTGGGAGATGCCCCGCAGGTAACAGAAAGTCCCCTGCCATTTGAAAAGGAAGAAACTTTTTCGGGAATAGATGCGGCAAGAACAGCGGAAGAAGAACAGGAAAGTATATCGCAGACAGCAGAAAGTTTTACCGATGAAGTGAAAGCTGAGCTGATGCGGAAACAGCAGGAACTATATTATTTTTCAAATATGGAAATTACCCAACAGAATCTGTATGTGGAAATTTTGTATGCTTTGGAAAATTATATAGATGAAATGCCGATTTCGACAACAGATACAACATTGATTGACAAAGCGTTTCAATGTGTGCTGATGGATCATCCTGAGATTTTTTATACAGATGGTTATTCCTTTGTAAAGTATACTTTAGGAGAGGAAGTAAAAAAGATTACCTTCAAAGGAACTTATACCTATAGTCAGGAAGAAAAAGAAAAAAAAGAAGCAGAGATTGAAATGGCGGCTCTGAATATGCTGGGAGGAATTCAGGCAGATGCAACTGATTACGAAAAAGTCAAATATGTTTATGAAACAGTTATTCATTCTACTGAATATGATATGACAGCAGAGGATAACCAGAATATCTGCTCGGTATTTTTAAATGGTGCATCGGTGTGTCAGGGATATGCCAAAGCTGTACAATATTTGTTGGACAAACTCAATGTTCCTGCTACATTGGTAATTGGAACCGTGGAAAATGGAGAGGGACATGCATGGAATCTTGTGAAAATAAATAACAAATATTATTATCTGGATGCTACATGGGGTGATGCCTCTTATTTGTTTCATATAAATGAAGATAGTCAGGAAGTTCAGAATACACCAGCCATCAATTATGATTATTTATGTGTGACTACAGAAGAAATATTAAGGACTCATAGTCTGAGTGATTGGGTATCTATGCCTGTATGCGATTCCTTGGAAAGTAATTATTATGTAAGAGAAGGTGCTTATTTTACGGAAGTAAATTATGCACAATTGGAGCAACTAATTGAGAGATATCAAGCAGAAGAACGGGATAGTGTCACTCTCAGATGTGCTGATGATGCTGTTTACCAAGAGTTGACAGAAGAATTGTTAGAACAGCAGAAAATTTTTCATTATTTAAATGGTAGCAGTAATAGTATTTTGTATACGGATTCTCCAAAACAAAGAAGTATTACATTTTGGTTTTAAAAAATAAAATACTAGGCAAAAAAAATATACAATGGTATAATAACAAAAGAGAGAGTGGCAGGCACGAAATGAGAAATTATGCACTCTGCATAATTTCTGTGCATCTATTTGCAATGGTTCAGCTGTAAGCTGAATTATTGCCGGAAAATTAAGGAGGTTATTTATGGAAAAAGAATATAATAGAAATACTTATGTATTACAGGATGATGATAGCAAAGGCAGTGTACAGATTGCAGATGATGTAGTAGCAGTCATTGCAGGACTTGCAGCAACAGAAGTAAAAGGTGTGGCTGCTATGGCCGGAAATATAACTAATGAGATTATGAGTAAAGCCGGTAGAAAGAATCTTTCTAAAGGAGTAAAGATTTCTGTAAACGGTAATCGTGTAAAAATTGCGTTGGCAATTATGATGGAATTCGGATATAACATTCCGGGAACATGCAGTAAAGTTCAGGACAGAGTAAAATCAGCAGTAGAAAATATGACTGGTCTTACGGTTACAGATGTGGATGTTCGTATTGTTAGTGTGGAAATGAAAAAATAGTTGGAGTCATATAGAATGAACAGAAGAAGTTTAAGGGAACAGGTTTTCAAATTGTTGTTCCGTGTGGAATTTAATTCAAAAGAGGAGATGGAAGAACAGTGCCGTCTTTTTCTGGA
>CAZSBV010000284.1:0-2620 GCA_964605105.1 uncultured Lachnospiraceae bacterium
CGTTCTTTCCCTATCTATCACCTAGTCATAGAATACCTGCATCAGGGCAAGCCCATTGGCAGGTGCTAAAAATCCGGCTTTTACACGGTCACCGGTCTGAAAAGCTTCCAGAATGCTTTCCGGCGTTCTTCTGTGCTGTCCTATTTCCAATAAAGTTCCCATAAGAATACGAACCATATGATATAAAAAACCGTCTCCATAAAAAGTAAATACCAGTTCATCTTCGACCTTTTCCATCTTAATTTCATGTATGGTCCTAACCGTAGATTTCTTCGTATTCTTTTTCGCAGTAAAGGCTTTGAAATCGTGTTTCCCTTCTAAATAAGAAATTCCCTTTTTCATAGCCTCAAGATCCAATTCTTCCGGAACCTGAAACACATATTTTCTATCAAATATACGTGGAATATTACTGTTTAATACTCGGTATCTATAAATTTTCCCTGTGGCATTCAGTCTGGCATGAAATCTGTCTCCTGCCACTACTACAGAAAGTACACCAATATCTTCCGGCAGATATTGATTCATATAATCCCTGATTTCTTCCGGACTCATATGGGTCTCACAAGCAAAACTGATGACTTGCCCATAGGCATGAACTCCCGCATCCGTTCTTCCGCTGGAATTGACTTCCACCGTTTCCCCTGCCATTTTAGTAAGCAACGTTTCTAATTTTCCTTGTATAGTATTGTCTGTACTGACCTGCTTCTGCCATCCCTGATAACGGGTCCCTTCATATTGTAATACTGCTCTATAATTGCGTTTCATTCTTCTTCCTATTTCTTCTTAAATTACATCTTCATTCATTACTAAGACTCTGCATTATCTTCTTGCGCTTCATTTTTAGATATCCCCTGCAGATCAGCTTCCGTGAACTGGCGGAATTCATTAAATCCATGCCACAAAATGCGAATACTTTTTTTACTATTATCAAAGAACCCTGCTTCGTTCATTGCCAGAACCAGAATTCCAAGTGGTACTGCCACAATCATTCCCACTACACCTGCCAGCTTATAACCTACATACAAAAGAACTAAGGTCGGAATGGGTGCCATGCCCATGGAATCTCCAATCATCTTCGGCTGAATGATCTGTCGTACCAACTGCCCTACTCCCCAGATAATAAGCAAACCAAGGGCATACATATAATCGCCGCTCAGAAGTTTAAATAAAGTCCACGGAATCAAAACAGTCCCGGTTCCAAAGACCGGCAAAATATCCAGTAAAGCAATGAGAATTGCTATCAAATATCCATATCTTACTTTCAACAGCATTAATCCTGCTGCCACAATCAGATATACCCAGATTTCAATTTTAAACTGGGCTTTCAAATACCCGACAATCACATCTACGGTAGTCTGCTTTAGCAATACACATTTTTTCATCCAGGAAGATGGAACTACCTTTTTGAAAATATTAGTAACATAGTCTTTTTCTGCAACAAAGAAATAAGCCGACATCAGGCACATAATGACTGCAATAAAAATCCCCGGAATATTCTGAGCCAAATTCCCCAATGCATCTGCTGTAGGAACACTTAAGTTTCCTACAATCACGCTCATTTCTTTTCCAATAACCTCTCCCAAGGCTTCCGCTTTTGCAACCACTTCTTTGGGCAGACTATCAATGACCGTAGACCATTTCTGTGTAAATCCTACAAACTCCACTTTTATATCATGCCACATATCCGGCATTATCTGCACCAGGCCAATCAATTCGTTAAACAAACGATGTCCGACACCATAAATCAAAAAACAGATTCCGGCTATAACAGATATTATTACCAATGCCGAACCGGCTTTTCTCTTTATTTTGAATTTCTCTTCAAAAAAATGCACTGGTGGATTCGCCAGCAATGCCAAAAACCAACCTATGATAAAAGGCATAAAAAGCAGCATTATTTTAGGTACAACAAAAATACACGCCAATATAATGACTACTGCCAAAATTAAATTCACACATGCTTTTCCATATTTTTTAGGAATCCCTGCCATAGTTTTCCTTCCCTGCTTTTCTAAATTTCATCTTACCTCAAGCATATAATCTCTAAGTTATACTATCTTCTTTATTCTACTGCTGCTGTTTCTTTTTCCAGATATGAATCCAACAATTCATAAATTTCTTCTCTTCCCTGTTTAGTCTGGGCAGAGAACGGAATTACAACAGTTCCCGGAACAACATTTAGCCCCGTTTTTAACATTTTGATATGCTTCTGAATCTGACTTCTATTTATCTTGTCCAATTTTGTCGCAATAATTACCGGTTCATATCCCTGATTTAAAATCCATTGATACATCTGTTTATCATTTGCACCGGGATCATGTCGAATATCAACCAATAAAAACACCAGTCGTAACTTTTTAGATTTATGGAGATATTTTTCAATCATTTTTCCCCATTTTTCTTTTTCGGAAACGCTAACTTTGGCATATCCATAACCCGGCAAGTCAACAAAATACATCTCATCATTAATATTATAAAAATTAATGGTCTGTGTTTTTCCCGGTTGTGCACTGGTTCTTGCGAGGGATTTACGATTCATAAGAGCATTGATCAGGGAAGATTTTCCCACATTACTCTTTCCCGCAAATGCCACTTCCATATGTTCATTTTCCGGTAATAC
>CAZSBV010000285.1:0-2606 GCA_964605105.1 uncultured Lachnospiraceae bacterium
CATCCATTGGTATGTACTGCGTTCAACGCCGACTTCGACGGAGACCAGATGGCGGTTCATCTTCCATTAACAGCAGAAGCACAGGCAGAATGTCGTTTCTTATTACTTTCTCCAAACAACCTGTTAAAACCATCTGATGGTGGTCCGGTAGCAGTACCTTCTCAGGATATGGTTCTTGGTATTTACTACTTAACACAGGAAAGACCTGGTGCTTTAGGAGAAGGAAAATTCTTCAAGAGTGTAAATGAAGCGATCCTTGCTTATGAAAATAAAGCCATTACTTTACATTCCAGAATTAAAGTTCGTGTAAGCAAAACACTTGCAGATGGAACTGTAATTTCTGATATTGTAGAATCTACTTTGGGAAGATTTATTTTCAATGAAATTCTTCCACAGGATTTAGGCTTTGTAGACAGAAGCGTACCTGAAAATGCATTAAAACTGGAAGTTGATTTCCACGTTGGTAAAAAAGGATTAAAACAGATTCTTGAAAAAGTTATCAATACTCATGGTGCTTCCAAAACAGCAGAAGTATTGGATGACATTAAATCAACAGGTTACAAATATTCTACAAGAGCAGCTATGACAGTATCTATTTCTGACATGACTGTACCGGAAGCAAAACCGGCAATGTTAGCAGAAGCTCAGGCAACTGTAGACAGAATTTTCCAGGATTACAGACGTGGTATGATTACCGAAGAAGAAAGATACAGAGCTGTAGTAGAAACTTGGAATGATACCGATAAGAAGTTAACAGAAACTCTGTTAGCAGGTCTGGATAAATACAATAACATCTTCATGATGGCTGACTCCGGTGCCCGTGGTTCCAACCAGCAGATCAAACAGCTGGCGGGTATGCGTGGTTTGATGGCAGATACAACAGGTAGAACTATCGAGTTACCAATCAAATCCAACTTCCGTGAAGGTCTGGACGTATTGGAATACTTCATGTCCGCTCATGGTGCTCGTAAAGGTCTTTCCGATACAGCTCTTCGTACAGCCGACTCCGGTTATCTGACCAGACGTATGGTTGACGTATCTCAGGAACTGATCATTCGTGAAATTGACTGTTGCGAAGGCAGAGATGATATTTACGGAATGAAAGTTAGTGCTTTCATGGAAGGCCGTGAAGTAATCGAAGGTCTTCAGGACCGTATCACAGGTCGTTTCAGTTGTGAAGACATCAAAGACAGAGATGGAAACATTTTAGTTAAGAGAAATCATATGATTACACCTAGCCGTGCTAAGAAGATTATGGCATTTGGTGTAAATGAAAATGGCGAACCAATCGAAGAAGTTAAGATCAGAACCATTCTTACATGCCACTCTCATGTAGGTATCTGTGCAAAATGTTACGGTGCTAACATGGCAACAGGGGAAGCAGTTCAGGTTGGTGAAGCAGTTGGTATTATCGCAGCACAGTCTATCGGTGAACCAGGTACACAGCTTACAATGCGTACATTCCATACCGGTGGTGTAGCGGGTGATGACATCACACAGGGTCTTCCTCGTGTAGAAGAACTTTTTGAAGCAAGAAAACCGAAAGGACTTGCAATTATCGCAGAATTTGGTGGTGTAGCTACCATTAAAGATACTAAGAAAAAACGTGAAGTTGTTATTACAAACGACGAAACAGGCGAAAGTAAAGCATACCTTATCCCATATGGTTCCAGAATTAAGATTTTGGATGGTGCGGTATTAGAAGCCGGTGATGAGTTAACAGAAGGTAGTGTTAACCCACATGACTTATTAAAGATTAAAGGTATCAGAGCTGTTCAGGATTATATGATCCGCGAAGTACAGCGTGTATATCGTTTACAGGGTGTAGATATTGCAGATAAGCATATCGAAGTTATCGTTCGCCAGATGTTGAAGAAAGTTCGTATTGAAAGCAACGGAGACGCAGATTTCTTACCAGGTACTTTAGTAGATGCGTTAGAATATGAAGAAACAAATGAAAGATTAATTGCAGAAGGCAAAGAACCGGCAGACGGAAGACAGGTAATGCTTGGTATTACTAAAGCAGCACTGGCAACCAACTCCTTCTTATCAGCAGCATCTTTCCAGGAAACAACAAAAGTTCTGACAGAAGCAGCTATCAAAGGAAAAGTTGACCCATTGATTGGTCTGAAAGAAAACGTAATCTTAGGTAAACTGATTCCGGCTGGAACCGGTATGAAGAGATACCGTGATGTGAACTTAAGCAGTGATGAAAGAATCGCTCGTGAGAAAGAACTTGCAAGAGAGGTTGCCTTAGAAATGGAACGTCAGGCAAAAGCAGCTTACGTAGATGAACTGGAAGATGAAGTTCGCAGAATGGAAACAGTGGAAGAATAATTCGAGCCTATATAAATCTTGGATGTAGGATTAAAAGGTCGAAATAATACCTTAAATGTAGAAGCTGATAAAAGCTTTGGATAAAAAAAGATACAATCTAATATTTATCAAAAAAAATGTTGACAATGCGTTTGCAAGCACTTATACTATGGAAGGTGCATGCGAATGCATTGTTTTTTCGTTGTCACGAAAAAATATTTACAATTTTATTTTTATTATTCAGGAGGTGAAAAAGAATGCCAACATTTAACCAGTTAGTAAGAAAAGGA
>CAZSBV010000286.1:0-2600 GCA_964605105.1 uncultured Lachnospiraceae bacterium
CAGCTTTGGTAAACGCTGCCCTGTCATAGCAGAAATGAACACCAATTCTGCATACTGCATGAAGGAAAGTGTATCCTGTATTTTTCTGGTAAATTTGTAAATAGTCTTATCATCCTTTTCGATGCTGTCCCACTTATTTACTGCAATAATCATACCTTTTCCGCGTTCGTGGGCGATTCCGGCAATCTTAGCATCCTGCTCTGTTACCCCTTCACTGGCATCGATGACCAGCACCACCACATCCGCTCTTTCCACAGCGCTGACAGTACGGATGATCATATAATGTTCCAAATCTTCTTTGATCTTATTTTTACGGCGAAGACCTGCGGTGTCGATAAATACATATTCTTTTCCATTATGGATTACTTCCGTATCCACGGCGTCACGGGTAGTTCCCGCAATATCTGATACAATAAGTCTGTTTTCACCAAGTAATTTATTAATCAAAGAGGATTTTCCTACATTAGGTTTTCCTACAATGGCAATTCTTGGTCTGTCATCTTCTTCTGTTTCCATTGTATCTCTATCAAAATGAGAAGTAACTACATCCAGCATATCACCGATACCTAAACGATTGGCTGCGGAAATCGGAATCGGATCACCAATTCCGAGGTTGTAGAATTCATAAGTATCCGCCATATATTTTTCATAGCTGTCTACTTTATTAACAACCAATACTACTGGTTTCTGGGATCGTCTTAACATATCTGCTACTTTCGCATCCGCGTCTACAAGTCCCTGCTTTACATCCACAAGGAAAATAATTACATCTGCAGTTGCCATAGCAATTTCTGCCTGTTCTCTCATCTGAGAAAGAATAATATCTTTGCTGTCCGGCTCAATACCACCGGTATCAATCAAAGTAAAATTCATATCCAGCCAGGTAATATCTGCATAAATTCTATCTCGGGTAATTCCCGGTGTATCTTTTACAATTGCAATCTTTTCTCCTGCAAGAGCATTGAAAAGTGTAGATTTTCCAACATTCGGTCTACCTACTACCGCTACGATAGGTTTTCTTTTTCTATCTGCCATTTTTTTCTCCATTTCTATTCAATACTGCATTTATAAAGTCATATCCGCTTGATTTTACAATATTCACGGGAACTTGTAAAGTTTTTTCCAAATCCTGAACCGTATAATCATCCAGTAAGACCTGCTCGCCGCTTCGAAGTACATTCTCCGGAATGAGCATTCTCTCTCCTAAAGGAAGTTCTTTCCCCTGAGCCATAATATCCGTTCCGGTAAGCAGACCGCTTACCGTAATATTCTCTCCAAAGAAATCATTTCTTATTGCATGTACATGAATCTTAAGTTCCTCTACACATGCTTCCAAACGTTCTGCTGCTGCTTTTATACAAGGGTAACTCAGCTTTCCGGTAATTACCGATAGTTCCTCTTTTTGAACTATTTTTTCACCCTGTTGTTCCTCTTTTAAACTTTGTACCCCTTCTTCAAATTCATCCATAAAAAGACGCAACATACCTACGCCATTTTCCAGCTGTAAATAGCCATCATAACTGTCCTCTTCCGGCAATTCTTCTCCTGCTAACAAATACCATTCATCACTGGCATGAATGAAATGAAGTTCATATTCTGCAAAAGCTTTTTCCTGCCATTTATGAATGGTTTTCAATACTTCCACAGCATCTTCTTTTGTAAAAGGTTCCAGAGGATATAGCCCATCTCTGAATTTAGATAAGCCTACCGGCACTACAGATACACTTTCCAGATAAGGAAGATACTCGTACAAATCCCGGATACTTCTCTCCAACTCATCTCCATCATTGACACCTTTACACAGAACGATCTGTCCATTCATAATGATCCCGGCATCATAAAATTTCTTTACCTTTTCCAGAGCCTGTCCCGCAAAACGGTTGTTCAACATTTTACAGCGAAGTTCCGGATTGGTAGTCTGAAAAGAAATATTAATCGGAGACAAATTATACTTAATAATTCTATCTACATCATGGTCTGACATATTGGTAAGCGTAATATAATTCCCCTGTAAAAATGATAATCGGGAATCATCATCCTTAAAGTACAGTGTTTCCCGCATTCCCTTTGGCATCTGGTCAATAAAGCAAAAAATACATTTATTATGACAGGAACGATAATCATCCATAAGGCCATTCTCAAATACAATTCCCAAATCTTCATCCGGGTCTTTGTCAATTTCCAGCAACCACTCTTCCCCATCCGGTTTACGAATCAAAACTTCAATATATTCATCTTCCACATAATACTGATAATCAAAAATATCTTCAATGGGCTGGTCATTTATAGCTACCAGTTCATCCCCTGCTTCAATCTCCAATTCCTCAGCAATACTTCCTTCTAACACTTTATCAATAATATGCACATTCTTTTTCATAAGCATCTCCATCTTTTTTTCTTCTATTAAATATAAGTTTACCCGAAAAAACACTTTCTGTCACCTTAAACTTGACACTAAATCTTTTGGCTATTATATTATAAGAGGAAGAAATTGATTTTCAAAAATTTGTTCCATATACTTACAATGCAAATACTTAACATTATTTGGAGGATGAAATGCCAAACTTACATTCATTAGAGAACGCATTACCTGTGGCACC
>CAZSBV010000287.1:0-2590 GCA_964605105.1 uncultured Lachnospiraceae bacterium
GTTTGCTTACCAGGATGATCGGTATGCTGATTCAACAGATAATAACATGTTTCATCAGATACAACATCATGCATATAACATGCGCTCGACTTATCCACTTTTTCCGAAGATGCATTGTCATAGTTTATAACATATTCAGGAATAATCTTCAAACGACCCTGATCAAAACGATAAACCTCTATCTGATCATAGCGTGCTCTTCCTATAACAATCTTGTCCGAGTTCACACTAAAATTAAATTCATGAGGTACACATTTGTTATCAAAATATCCTTCATTAACGCATATGCTGTCATAAACTTCACGGGTATAAATATTAAGAAGAAACAATCCGGTTTGATGGGGAGCCGAAATATCAACTAGACATAAGCTATCATTGACAGCATGGATTGACCGATAAAAATTAAAACGTGAATTACATGAGCGGGACTCCACAAAATAGACGCTATCCCCAGACATGACAAAACTTTTTATAGAAGTACCATCAAGAACTCTAATACGGTTCTGAGAATGTTCCTTTATAAAAAAAGATGTCGGAAGAACGTCTGAAGGGCCATTACCCACTTGTCCAAATCGTATATGATTATATGGCGGCTCCATATTCCATACGGAATATACTGAATCCATCTTGTCATGATGCAACAATAAATAATGTCCAACTGAAGAAATTTTCTGAATATTACTCAGAAAAGGAATAGGTATCTCTATAAGAGCTACATTTTCCACCTGCGCTTCCCAACCATTTCTTACAAACAGATTTCCGGAACGTTTACTTCCAGAGTCCTTACATGACAGTTGGAATACGGACATAAAAAAAAGAAAGAAAACAATCTTCAAACAGTTCTTCATTTTATCTAAAATTTATAAGGTTTCAACATAGATTGGAAGGCCCCATAAACTACAGGTTCTCCCAATCTTTACGTTCAATCATATTTCGTTAAAACTATACATTCGATTATAACAAAATATGTATTTACGCTTATTTACAATTCTCATCATAATCATAACCATCAACCTGTACCCCACAGCAATCATAATAACGATGCAGAGTGTCATTCCAAAAACTTTCTTCCAATTGAATGTTGGTAACCCCGTTTACATAATGGCAATCCTTATCCAAGGTTCCTTCATCTTCCGCCAATGCTTCCACGTTAGCCAAAGCAATTTCAGACAAAATTTCAGATTTATTTGCATTAAACACATTGACCGCACTTGCCAATGCAACTGCAGCCACCAAAGTTATTTTTAATCGATTCATGATTCCCAAATTTTAATTGTTACTTTTTCTTTTCTACTCCTTCTTTCGTGAGGATCCACGTGAGCCTAACCAATCCTTGATTTGTCAAATTCAACTTTATTATTTACCTTTGCACTATCTGTTTCTTATTTCTCTTTTTTTAGAAGAGAACAGCCGGGAGAGAAAAGAAAAATCGTTCTGCAAAACAAGGTTTCTTTTCCTCCCGTTTTTATTCTCTTTCGGTTAATACTCTATCCTATTCATTGAGCCATTCCCGTAACCGTCAATTGTAAAGGAGCATTTTCCACATTGCAATACACCTTCAAACTTTTACGGAAACGGACTGCTTCATCAGCATTGTAGGTTACTTTCAATCCCAAAGTTTCACCCGGGCGGACCGGTTTCTTATTGTATTCTACCTGCGTGCAGCCACAAGAAGCTACCACATCATATACTACCAAAAGGCTGTTGCCTGTATTGATCAGACTGAACACATATTCCTGTTTCTGCTCCATGGGGAAAGCCCCAAAATCCTTGATCGGTTCCTCTATAGACACAGTTGTTAAAGGAAACTTGGTTGATAGAGCATTATTCCCTGTCAAAGCCTTTAGATATAAATCCTTTACTTTAGGATTCTGGGTAGGATTACCAACCACAACTACCTTGTTTTCTTTATTCAAAAGAAAAGTCTGGAAAGTCATGTCTGATGGGAAATTATTCAAAGCATTAAATTCGTCCTTTTCATCGAGACAAACAGGGTAAGTAAAAGCATTCTGAAGAGTCAAGATTCGTAACTCTTTTAAATCTTTCGGATGAAAATAAAAGAGGAAAGAAACCTGCTTACCCAACTGTTCTTTTACTTCTTTGATAAACTCATTCCAACGGGGCAATTGCAATTTACAACTGGTACAGCCCGCCGAATCAATATAAGTTACCACCTTATACTCTGAATCGAAGAAATCAAAATCCACCGTATCTTTACCCTGAATGGTAAAGACAGAGTTTTCAGGAAACATGACTTCCTTACCCAACCATTCGTTGACTAACCGGCTGTAACGCTTCTTATCCGTTTCTTGACAGGAAACAAAAAACAAAAGTCCACAAAGCACCAACAAGGGACTGATTACCCGCATATCCTTTTACAATGTATAAGTTCCGTAATAGTTCCCACCATGCTCGGTTATAATTTCCACCCAATACACACCGCTTTCCGTAGAGGTTTCCAATACCAAGCTATTCGCTGTTCTCCATTGTTCGCCGGTAGTCTGATTGGTTACAAAAAGCTCCATTTCACCGAGATTTTCAAGTAATGTCAACTGCACCGTTCCATCGACATACACACAGGAAATAGGTA
>CAZSBV010000288.1:0-2558 GCA_964605105.1 uncultured Lachnospiraceae bacterium
TTAAATAATTTATATTTTTTTGTATTTGTACTGAACAAATGAACCTCCTTGAATAAAATAGATTTGAGATAGAAATAGTGGATGACGGTTAAGGAATTAGAAAAATAGTAGCACTTTGAGATAACGTTGTCAATGGGGACCTCAGGCGAAGAATTAGAAGTAATTTCATCCTTGATTTCGTATATATAGTTCGTTACAATCCCCCTCCGAAAGGAGGGAGTCATCTATGGAAAACGAACAGGAAATAAAATTTTACTCAGTAGCAGAAGTAAGTAAAATGTTAGGGATTAGCAGGTCAAGGGTATATGAGTGGATTGTCAGTCCCCAATGTCCTTTTCTGGTACTGCGGATAGGCAGACGGATTATCATACCAGCAAATAATTTTGCAAAATGGTCCGTTAGGTTGGGAGTATTTTGGTAGTATTTTTTGAAAATATGAAATGAAAAAAATTGGTGATGATGGTGAAATAGTTTAATTGAAGACAGTATTGCTTAAAATGGAAAATTTTAGTTTTGTAGTTATTTAACCGATAGGTAGAAAAAACTATCGCTTTTTCTGACATCGGGGATAGAGTTAAAAGCGTCATTCCTTGACGCTAAAATAATAGATGTTGTAAAATATAATAAATATATAATTAGAGCAAAATTAGGAGGATTAAAAGATGAATAGAATAACAGATATTTCACCTTATGATGAGTCCTTTCCAATAAATTTATTATCAGATGCTTTTGATATGCAATTAGAAAAAGCAGAAAAAACATCCATAAAGATATATGAAGATGTTCTAAAGAATAATTTGAGTTTTGAGCCAATACCGGTGCAAGGAGAAGAAAAGTCTCGTTTAGTAGTGGATGCAGCAGAAGAAACCTTGCAAAATATTCGTGATGGAAAGATTAAGCTGGTTGAGGAGCATGGAAAACTATATGCACAATTAAGAGAAAAGGGCAGATATAGTTCTAAGTTACCAATAAAAGAAGAAGTATACCAAGAGGGTGGCAACGCTGAACAAGTAGCTCTTGCAATGCAGTTAAAATCGATTCAAGAAACATTGGAAAATGTTACAAAACAATTAGAAGTTATCGATGAAAGAGTTCAGGAAGTTGTCAGCGGTCAGCAAACAGATAGATTAGGTGTATATTATAGTGGCGTAGCTCTTTATATAGAGTCCACATGTGTTTCAAATGAAGATATGAGAAAGTATTTAATTGCTCAATCAATGAGAGCATTATCTGAAGTTACATTCCAGATGACCCTTTTAATGCAGTCAGATATTAAATATCTTCATAATAAAGAGTATGAAAAAGATAAGAAAAAATCTTATTTGTTACTCAAAGAAAAAATGGATAGAATTAACCAGTGTTTCTCTGTAATCCATCAGGCATCGCTCTTAAAAGCTGGTATTTACTGTAAAGAAGGTGAATTTCTAGCTACAGGGGTAGTTTTAGAAGAATATGCTCGATTTATAAATGGAACAATTTCTAAAAACACAAAACTATTATCGCAGTGTGACATCTTAGATAAAGGTGTTTCAGTTGGTGTATGGAATAGCCGAGCAAACTTGGAGTTAGATGTTTCAAAAATGGTAGAGTGTTTGAAAAGCTCGGAGAAAGTTGTATATATCGATGTTAAAGATGGAGGAGCTAATGATGAAAGCATTTAAGGGATGTATAAATGAAAATTGTAAAATGTATCATAAGAAACACTATAAGAATGATGATAAATTCTGTTTAGAATGTGGAAGTCAGCTTTATTATGTATGTGCAGATTGCTGGAAACAGTTTGATGATAACAAAATGAGATATTGTATTGCTTGTGATACTGAAAGAAAAGCTAAAAAAGCTCAGAGAGCTGCAGCAGTAAAGAATGGCGGAAAGAATGCTGTAGCTGTTGTGGTTGGAGTAGCAGGTGTAGCTGGTACTGTTGCTAAAAGTGCAAAGCAGATACAAAGTAGTGCAAAAACTATTGCTAAAGTGGGGAAAGAAGTAGCTAATGTAGTTATAAAGAGATAAGATTTGAGGATGGTTATGAAAATTTGTCAGTATGATAGAGTCATTTTAAAAGATGGAAATGAAGCTTCGATTGTTGAAATCCTTAAGGAAAACAAAGTTTTTATCGCAGATATCGATAGAAATGGTGATACAGATAATGAAATCATAAGTATTGATGATATTATTTTAAACGATGAGGTTAGCAAAACAGGACATATTTTGGCATTTCAAGATTGGAGAAAATAGTGATAAAAGTATTATTCATCTGCAATGGTGAGGAATAGTATAATATTTAAATGCAAGAATTGTAAATTAAGCAAAGTAAAAGTTGATAATATTCATCCTTGATTTTACCACTGTACTTCGTTAACCTACCTCCCCGAAAGGAGGTAGGTCCTATGGACGAATATAATGTACCTATGTTTTATACAGTAGATGAAGTAAGTAAAATGCTTAGATTAAGTAGGTCAAAAACATATGAATTTGTATGTTCACCGGATTGCCCGTTCTTGGCGATAAAAATAGGACGAAGAATTTGCATTCCGGGAAATAATTTTTTGAAATGGTAC
>CAZSBV010000289.1:0-2537 GCA_964605105.1 uncultured Lachnospiraceae bacterium
TTATCTATACAATAAAGTACCAGACGTCCAATGATTCCATGGGCATCTCTGAAAGGCACACCTTTCTTAACTAAATAATCCGCAGCGTCTGTGGCATTGGTAAATCCCATCATAGCGCTGGTTGCCATTCGGTCTTTCTTGAATTTCATGGTAGACATCATACCATTGAATAATGCAATACAACCTTTTACGGTATCAATAGCATCAAAAGTCAATTCTTTGTCTTCCTGCATATCTTTGTTATATGCCAAAGGAAGTCCTTTCATGGTAGTTAATATGGATACTAACGCTCCATAAACTCTTCCTGTTTTTCCTCTTACCAATTCTGCAATATCCGGATTCTTCTTCTGCGGCATAATGCTGCTACCGGTAGAATAAGCATCATCAATTTCTACAAATCCATATTCATTGGAATTCCAGATAATCACTTCTTCACTAAAACGGCTTAAATGCATCATCACAGTAGAAAGTGCTGACAACAATTCAATCACATAGTCTCTATCCGCCACACTGTCCATACTGTTATTGGTCGGACCTTCAAAGCCAAGTAAATATGCACTATAAAAACGATCCAATGGATAAGTCGTTCCGGCCAACGCTCCACTTCCTAAGGGCGAGAAATTCATTCTTGCATAAATGTCTTTTAAACGGCTTCTGTCTCGTTTGAACATTTCAAAATAAGCACCCATATGATGCGCCAGCGTAATTGGCTGTGCTTTCTGTAAATGCGTAAATCCCGGCATATATGTATGCAGATTCTCTTTCATAATACGATTTAAAGTAATTAATAATTCCTTCAATTCACCATCTATTTCCACAATCTGGTTTCTTACATAAAGCTTCATGTCCAGAGCAACCTGATCATTACGACTTCTTCCTGTATGAAGTTTCTTACCTGCATCTCCGATTCTATCGATCAGATTTGCTTCTACAAAGCTGTGAATATCTTCGTATTCTGAAGTAATCTCTAACTTTCCGTTTTCTACATCTTCACGAATTCCGGTCAAACCTTTTACAATAGAATCCTTTTCCTCTGCTGTAAGAATTCCCTGTTTTTCCAACATAACTACATGTGCAATGCTGCCCTCGATATCTTCCCTGAAAAATTTCTGGTCAAAAGAGATCGATGCATTAAAATTATATACCAACTGGTCTGTTTCTTTTGTGAAACGACCGCCCCAAAGCTGTGCCATATAAATTCCTCCGTATATCTATTTAAGTTCTGATATTAAATCTGCATTTGATAATATCACAAGTTGGTTTTATATGCAACAATGTTTTCCCGGAAAATTCATTTGTTTCTCACAGGCGCACATCCTCTAATAACTAATTTTTGAGTCAAATTGAAAAATGTAATTGGTATTCTTTTACCAAATAAACACTTTTTTCTTCCTTTTTCATATCTTAAATTATAAAAATGAATCTTCCATTTTATTTTATAAAGTAAACTATCAACTATTAAGGAGGTTTCTATGGATTCCAATACTTTAGACTCTAGCACTCCTATTTTGTCACTGGAACAATTATCCTATTCCTATCATACCTTATCTGGTGAAACAAAAGCTTTGGAAAACATTTCTTTTCAAATTTTCCCCGGAGAATTTGTAGCTATTGTTGGTCCAAGCGGCTGTGGGAAATCTACCTTACTAAATATTATTGCAGGCCAGATTACTGATTACACCGGCAACTTACTGTTCCATGGCTCACCACTGCATTCCCTACAAAGCCAATCTACCGATCTGCACATCGGCTATATGTTACAGCACGACCATCTCTTTGACTGGAGAACCATCTATAAAAATGTATGCCTGGGATTGGAGATTAAAAACATTATGACAGAAGAAAATACAAATTATGTTTTATCTTTATTAAAGAAATACGGATTATATGAATTTAAAGATAAAAAACCTTCTCAATTATCCGGCGGAATGCGCCAAAGAGCTGCTCTAATCCGTACTCTTGCCCTGAATCCGGAGCTTCTTCTTTTGGATGAACCTTTTAGCGCTCTGGATTATCAGACCCGCCTTCAAGTTTCCGGTGACATCGGAAATATCATCCGCGAAAATCGCAAAACTGCTATTCTGGTCACGCATAATCTTTCTGAAGCAATCAGTTTAGCTGATAAAATTATTGTTCTGACTAAGAGACCTGCTACTGTTAAAAGAATTGCAGACATCTCCCTAACCATTACAGATACTTCGTCTTTAGGATATCGAAGTGCACCTGAGTTTAATGAATATTTTAATGAAATATGGGAGGATTTGTGTGATGAAGACAAACACTGATAATACAGCCCTCACTCTAAATAAACATAAAGAAAATACTAATCATATATCCTCTGAACAAAAAAATTATATTAAACAGGTAAAGCTCCAAACCTTCTTTATCATGCTTTCCCGTTTCCTTTTATTATTCGCATTTGTCGCCTTGTGGGAAATCAGCTCACAGCTTGACTGGATCGACAGTTTTTTCTTCAGCAGTGTATGATACTTTCGAGGTGTTTATTTTCTGCCCTGAAAAGTATCACGCAAATAATG
>CAZSBV010000290.1:0-1181 GCA_964605105.1 uncultured Lachnospiraceae bacterium
ATTGTTCTTATACAAATGGTACTTACAAAATATTCGAAACTATTTGGTTTAAACAAATTAAAGAATGAAATGGCGGAACACATTTTTCAATGCAAATTAGGTAATGTAATCGAAAGTGATGAGTTTGATAGAGATATATTTGAAGAAACATTATTATTGGTTTTTACAGTGATTCCTAATCTTAGAAGTGTATTGTATTATTATCAAGCAAATGTATACGTTAATGATGCGATAATGTTTGGTGAATGTCAGAAATATATTATGCAAGGAAAATATATTTTGGCATATGAACAATGTAAAATTATTTTGAAAAATTTATTTGAAAATGAAGAAAATTATTCTGAAGTTTCAGAGGGGAAAGAAGAAATACATAGAAAATGGATTAAGAAAAAATTTGATGTTTGTTTGAAAATGGCATCAGTTGTTAATAAAATTAATGATTTGCAAAAATATGTAAATAGTCTGTGTAAGTCAAATATGAAGAGTATTTGCGAAAAAGATAAAAAAGAATTGTATATAAAATGTGATGTTGAAAAACTATGTTGTAATCATATAAAACGGTTAGAAAAAGGAGGGGATAAATCAATAATAAGATTTTTTGAAAATTACCGACTTGAAGAAGATAAAAGTAATATAGAATATATATGTAACATAAAACATATGTATCAAAGAGTATTATCAAAAATTATAGAAGAGGATTCTACAAGAAGTGAAGATGAGTATAATAAATTGAATCGTAAAGTGATAAGTTTGTGTGATGAGATAATTAAGTTGATTCGTAATCCAAGGAGTTGGTATTCTTTATCAAGGTTGTCAAGTCAGTTTGAAGAAAAACGTTTATTATCAAAGATTTGGATATGGAATTCGTATACTCGTGAAATTAAAGAAAGTATTGTTAAAGAAATATTTGCATATAGAGGGACTAATCCAATTATTAATAATATTTCTCAAATAGTTAAGTTATATAAGAATATGGGTGAAAATAAGGAATTAAATAATGCGTATATTCTATTTGGGAAATTTAAGATAATAAATAGTGATGAAGTGTTAAAATCTATGCTATTTATTCATTATCCTTTAAAAACGCAAATAAATGAAATAATTTTAGGACCTAAAATGACAGAAGGTGATTTTTATGCTCCATATATTTTGAAAAAAATCAAAGGGATGAATGATGAAAA
>CAZSBV010000290.1:1281-2520 GCA_964605105.1 uncultured Lachnospiraceae bacterium
ATGAAAAAGTATATACAGAGCATAGTTAATACACAAGAACCTATAATGCTAAGTCAATGTCCTCAAATAAGAATGGATGAAACATTGTATATTCAAAAGTGGCCAGGGTGGTATAAGTTGTAAAATAGTGGTATACTATATTAGGAATAAAGAAATGCGGAGAGGAGGTACAATGTGAAAACGATAGCGGAAGAAAAAACGGTAGCCAGATTATATGATTTGCTTGGCTTGCAAAAAGAAATTGAAATCAAATTTGGTGTATCCGGATATAATGTATTTGTTTTTGGTAGTTATTTGACTACTCGATATGTAGAAGGTGAAAGTGATATTGATATTGCTATTTATTCAGAAGAGTTTGGATTGTACCTTAAAATATCAGCTTTTTTAGAAGAGTATTTTAATAATAAAGGAATAGAGAGTGATATATTTTATATAGATACATCGATGGAAGCACCTATTTACTGTGCACCATTAAAATCAAAAGTGCAGTTTACGGATTATTATCCTGAGAAGTTAACTAAATTCTATGATGCTTGTCAGTCTAAATTGGAAGAAAATAAAGGAAGGATGGCAGGATGAAATTTAATGAAGATATTTTAAAGCAGTTTAATTTGACACCGGAAGAAGAAAAAGAACCTGTTAATATTATGCAAATACGTGAAATGTTACAGTTTATGAAATCGTGTTCGGATAGAATTGTTCAAAAAAGTCATAAATATATGAATACTGTAGATGCAGATGAACAGATGGACTGTATGGATATAGTAACTGTCAAATTGAATGATTTTGTGCAAGTTTTTAAGGATCTGATTATATTTATCAGGAAAGAAGAAGGAACATATAAAAATGGAATCTCATTGCGATATTGCATGAGCAGTTATGATACATTTGATTTTCAGCAGACAGAAGTAGAAAAGATATTTCTGAGAGAGATGTTACTGAGAAATGAAATTACTCATGATTATTTTAACAGAGAATTACATCAGCAGAAATTAATTTGGATAATGGAAAATTGTAGTGATGGTTCATTGGACGTTTATTATAATTTAGAAAAGTATTGTAGTAATCATAATTTATTGGATAGGTATACGGATAAAAATGCTTAATTTTAGAGTGATAGGTCAATTCCCTTTTAACGATATCCCAAACCCCTGATAAATAAAGGGAAAAACGACTTATAACCTACGGACTCTGACTCCGTCATCTCAAGGTTCGAATCCTTGTAGCCCTGCTAAATGA
>CAZSBV010000291.1:0-2499 GCA_964605105.1 uncultured Lachnospiraceae bacterium
GAAAGAGATATGGAAGAGTTGTGGCAGGTAAATGCACAGGCTGTAAGAGAAGCAATTGAAAAGAGTGGTATTGATCCGGCAGACATTGCCGGCGTATCTTTCTCCGGACATGGAAAAGGTCTTTACTTAGTAGGAAAAGACGGAAAACCGTCCTATAATGGTATTATTTCTACGGATGCGAGAGCTTGGGCTTATGTGAAAAAATGGAAAGAAGACGGCACAGCGAAGAAAGTATATGAAAAAACATATCAGGATATCTTGGCATGTCAGCCGGTAAGTTTACTTGCATGGTTAAAAGATAACTGCCCTGAAGTAATTGAAAATACAAAATACGTATTTGCTGTGAAAGACTATGTGCGTTACCGCATGACAGGAGAAGCCTATGCGGAAATGTCAGATTTTTCAGGAGGAAATCTGGTGAATCTGGTAACAGGTGCTTATGACCGCGAATTAATGGAATTGTTTGGAATTGGGGAAGTATATGATATGTTGCCGCCTTTAAAAAATGCGGCTGATGTATGCGGATATGTTACAAAAGAGGCAAGTGAAATGACTCTTCTTCCGGAAGGAACACCGGTTTCAGCAGGCATGTTTGATGTAAATGCCTGTGGAATTGCATCTGGTCTTTCTAATGAAGATAAAATGTGTATGATTGCAGGAACTTGGAGCATTAACGAGTTCATTGCAAAAGAACCGGTATTAAATGGAACGGTAGCATTAAACTCCATGTTCTGTATTCCGGGATATTATTTGGTAGAAGAAAGCAGTCCTACCTCTGCGGGGAATATGGAATGGTTCATTCGTAATCTGATGAATTTTGAAAAAGACAAAGCGAAAGAGAATGGCTCATCCGTTTATGAGATTACCAATGAATGGGTTGAATCTATCGAACCGCAGGATAACAACATTATCTTCCTGCCGTTTTTGAATGGTTCTAATGAGGATGCTCTGGCAAAAGGTACTTTTATTGGATTGACTGCTTATCACAGCAAAAAGCATATGCTGCGTGCAGTATATGAGGGAATTGTATTTTCCCATTTGACACATGTAAATAAATTGCTTCGCAATCGTGAAATCCCGGAAAGCATCTGTCTTTCAGGCGGTGCTGCCAATTCTGACGTATGGGTACAGATTTTTGCAGATACATTACAGATTCCGATTGATGTCATTGAAGATAAAGAAATGGGTGCACAGGGAGCTGCAATTGCAGCAGGTATTGCCGCAGGAGTTTATAAAGATTATAACGATGGTATTGAGAAAACTGTGAAAATTACAAAACGAGTGCAGCCAAGAAAAGAATATAAAGAAATTTATGCAAAGAAATATCAGACATATCGTCGTGTCATTGAAGGATTAAGCGGTGTGTGGGAATGTTTTGAAAACGAATAAATTCATATCCGAAGGAATAATTTGGATATGGAGAAATATGCAATAGAAGAGAGGGATTGGAAAAAATGAGCAAAGAGTATACCCTGGGTCTCTACGAAAAATCTATGCCCGATGATCTTTCCTGGAAAGAAAAATTATTGGCAGCAAAAGAAGCAGGTTATGACTGGGTCGAAATAAGTATAGATGCATCCGAAGCAAAAATTCAAAGAATTTATATGTCGAAAGAAGAGCGGCTTGAACTGGTCTCCTTGATGTATGAAACCGGGATACCAATTCGTACTATGTGTGTCAGTGCATTGACTAAGTATGCTATCGGAAGTCATGATGCAGAAGTAGTTGCACGAGGAATGGAAATTTTGGAGAAATCCATTGAACTGGCGGATGATTTAGGTGTTCGTATTGTGATGATTCCCGGATATGATGTTTACTATGAACCATCGGATTTTGGAACCAAAAAACTTTTTTTGGAAAATGTGACGAAAGCTGCCGGAATGGCAGAAAAAGCAGGAGTAATTTTAGGATTTGAAACCATGGAAAATGAATTCATGAATACGGTGGAAAAAGCCATGAAATATGTAACTTTAGTTGGATCTCCGTATTTGAAGATTTATCCGGATAGCGGTAATTTGACCAATGCTGCTGTTACTTATAAGCATGATGTGATTGAAGATTTGGAATTAGGTCGGGGACATGTTATGGCATTACATATGAAAGAAACTTTGCCCGGAAAATTCCGTGAAATCCCGTATGGAACCGGTCATGTAAATTTTGAAGCTTTTGCCCAAAAAGCATGGGACATGGGTGTCCGTAAATATGTAACAGAATTTTGGTACACAGGAAATCCGGCATGGAGAGAGGATTTAAAATTTGCACATGATATGTTTGAAAAGATTCTGGATGGAGTCAGTGGTGATTGAGCAGACTAAAAGCTAGAAAACCATATTTTAGTGAGCGAAAATCAAATAAAAAAATTAAAAAGTCAAGTGATTAAGCGGACTAAATTTCTAAAAAGAACAGTTTAGTGTGTAAAGTATGAGAATGGCACAAGATGGAGGTATAAGATGTTAGAAGAAATTAATAAAGCTGCAAAAGAAAATGATTCTATTGGTG
>CAZSBV010000292.1:0-2492 GCA_964605105.1 uncultured Lachnospiraceae bacterium
CAACTGGTGTAAACCATCAGCACCACAGTATTCTATTGGTTTAGTAATTTATATTGTATTAGTAATCTTCTTTGCTTACTTCTACACATCCGTTACTTTTAATCCATTAGAAATCGCAAACAACATGAAAAAGCAGGGAGGATTTATCCCAGGTATCAGACCTGGTAAACCAACCAGTGATTATTTGACCAAGATTTTAAACTACATCATCTTCATTGGTGCATGTGGACTTACAATCGTAGGTGTATTACCTTTCGTATTTAATGGTGTCTTTGGAGCAAGCGTTTCCTTTGGTGGAACAAGCTTAATCATCATTGCCAGTGTAATCTTAGAAACATTAAAATCTATTGAATCTCAGATGCTGGTACGTAACTACAAAGGGTTCTTAAATGATTAATAAAAGAAAACAGGGCAGGTAATGTCCTGTTTTTTTATGTTTATAAGGGATTTTTGTGATATATTTTTCATACATTGCATTTTTCCTCTTTTTTATTATTTAAGAAAATGCTATAATATTAACTATTCAGAGCCAACCGGTAGGATTTTCGAGCTTGCTCTGAATAGTTTCACATAATATTGTATTTATTTTATAAAGAGAGGATGATTTCTATGAAAATAATTATGTTAGGCGCTCCTGGTGCCGGTAAAGGTACACAGGCAAAAATGATTGCAGATAAATATGCAGTACCTCATGTTTCGACAGGGGATATTTTCCGTGCCAATATTAAAGAAGGTACAGAACTTGGAAAAGAAGCTAAAAAATATATGGATCAGGGACTGTTGGTTCCGGATGAATTAACTGTAAAAATTTTATTAGACCGTGTTGCAAAAGAAGATTGTGCAAATGGTTATGTATTGGATGGTTTCCCAAGAACTATTCCACAGGCAGAAGTTTTAGACAAGGCTTTAACAGAACTTGGTGATAAAATTGATTATGCAATCAATGTAGATGTTCCGGACGAAAACATTGTTAAGAGAATGGGCGGAAGAAGAGCATGTTTAGCTTGTGGAGCTACATATCATATTGAACATATTCCACCAAAAGCAGAAGGAATTTGTGACAGATGTGGTAAAGAGTTGATTTTACGTGATGATGACAAGCCGGAAACAGTAAAGAATCGTTTACAGGTATATCATGACCAGACTCAGCCTTTAATTGATTTTTACAATGCAAAAGGCGTTTTAAAAGAAGTAGATGGCACAGTTGATATGAAAGAAGTATTTGAAGCAATTGTTGCTATTCTTGGTTAGAAAGGAATTAGACATAACGTATGGCTGTATCAATCAAATCAGAGAGAGAAATTGAATTAATGCGCCAGGCAGGAAAGATTCTTGCAAAAGTGCATGAAGAATTGGGAAAAGCGATTGTACCGGGAATGTCAACTTTAGAAATTGATCGTCTTGGGGAAAAATTAATCAGAAGTTATGACTGTATTCCAAACTTTTTAAATTATAACGGATATCCTGCTTCTGTCTGTGTATCTGTAAATGAAGAAGTAGTTCATGGTATTCCGAGAAAAGACCGTATTTTAAAAGAAGGCGATATTGTAAGTCTGGATGCCGGACTTATATACAAAGGATATCATTCCGATGCTGCAAGAACTCATTATGTAGGCAAAGTGTCTCCGGAGGTTCAGAAATTGGTAGAAGAAACCAGAAACAGTTTCTTTGAAGGTATAAAGATGGCTCGTGCGGGCAATCATTTATATGATATTTCCAATGCTATTGATGCTTATATTTCCCAGTTTGGTTATGGAATTGTAAGAGATCTGGTAGGGCATGGAATTGGTACACAGCTTCATGAAGATCCACAGATTCCCAATTTCCGTCAGAAACGCAGAGGTTTAAAATTACAGGCTGGAATGACACTTGCGATTGAACCTATGATTAACATGGGAAGAGCCGATGTAGAATGGCTTTCTGATGACTGGACAGTTGTGGCAGAAGATGGATTACCGTCTGCACATTATGAGAATACAATTCTGATTACCGATGGAGAACCGGAAATTCTTACAATGTTGTAATCATGGCGGAAAATGCCCTGATTTTGGCAAAGAGATGATATTTTTTTCAAGAAAAGCTTGCTTTTTTGAAAACTTTCGGTAGAATGGAAATGCGGGTGTTTATATGACAGGTTTTTTGGCGTCCTCAAAGGCAGGACATGATAAAGATAAAATATATGTTATAATCAAAGAAGATTCAGAATATGTATGGTTGGCGGATGGTAAAATAAAAACCCTGGCGAATCCTAAGAAAAAGAGAAAGAAACATATTCAGGTGATAAAGTATTTTAATAATGAAGAAATAAAGACTTTATTATCAGAGGGACAAAAAATATCCGATCTTGAGATTGTGATGGTTTTAAAGAAATACAAAAAACAGCAAATGAGTGATACAGGAGGAAATTAAATGTCTAAATCCGATGTAATTGAAATCGAAGGAACTGTAGTAGAGAAATTACCAAATACTATGTTTCAGGTAGAATTAGAAAA
>CAZSBV010000293.1:0-2477 GCA_964605105.1 uncultured Lachnospiraceae bacterium
ATCTTATCAATAAAGGAGTAGAGAGTAGTTTGTCCTTTACGATTATGGAAAGTGTTCGTAAAGGAAAAGGATTGAAGCCGGAATGGGAAGAAGCTATGCTTGCCAATAACGTACCGGATTGGTATATCTGGTCCTGCAAAAAGATTAAGTACATGTTCCCGAAGGCCCATGCAGCGGCATACGTTATGATGGCGTGGAGAATTGCTTATTGTAAGGTATATTACCCATTGGCTTATTATGCGGCTTATTTCAGTATTCGTGCATCCGCATTTTCCTATGAAATCATGTGCCAGGGGAAAAAACATTTAGAGAATGTCATTGCAGACTATAACCGCCGTAAAGATTCTTTGTCCAAAAAAGAGCAGGATACTATGAAGGATATGAAAATTGTGCAGGAAATGTATGCCAGAGGTTATGAATTTTGGCCGTTAGACATTTTTAAGGCGCATTCCCGTAATTTCCAGATTATTGATGGAAAAATTATGCCTTCTTTGAACAGTATTGATGGTATGGGTGAAAAAGCGGCGGATTCCGCTATGGAAGCTGCAAAGGAAGCAGTGAAAGAAGGCGGCTTCTTATCAAAAGAAGATTTCCGGAACAGAGCAAAGGTTTCTAAGACTATTTGCGATTTAATGTCTTCACTGGGGCTGCTTGGAGATTTACCGGAAACAAATCAGATCAGTTTGTTTGATTTTGGGATGTCGGAATAAGTTAGGGTGAATGGTTTGTTTTTTTGATGATGTTAGAAGTAAGAGCAATTAGAAGTTGAAAACAAAGCGTTAATTGATATGTGAATAAAGATGAATGGAGCGTGATATTATGAAAGAATTTATAACAACACTTGCCAGCAAAGAACCTACACCGGGTGGCGGCGGAGCAGCAGCTTTAGTTGGAACTGTAGCGGCGGCTTTATGTTCCATGGTGGCTAATCTGACTAGTGGTAAGAAAAAATATGCAATGTACCAGGATGATATAGATAGAATTTTAGTTTATCTGGAAGAAGCGATCTGGGATATTAATAAGTTTATTGAAAAAGATGCTGATGCTTTTGGTCCTCTGGCAGAGGCTTATAAGATTCCAAAGGATGACCCAAAGAGAGATGAAATTATGGAAAAAGCTCTTTTGGCAGCAACCGTAGTGCCTATGGAATTGGCAGGAAAATTGTATGATTTAATTCCGGTGATGGAAGAATTAGAAGAAAAGGGAAGTAAAATGGCACTCAGTGATGTGGCTGTAGCAGCAGTTTCCTGCAAAGCAGCTATGGAAGGTGCAGTAATGAATGTTTACATTAATACCAAATCCCTGACGAATCCTCTGATTGCCAAGGGATTAAATGAAAAAGCTTTTGCATTAGTGGCTGCTGGTGGAAAGAGATGTCAGGCGATTTATGACAGAATTCAGAAGAGTTTGATAGAAGAATAAAATTTTGTCTTATAATTTTGAAATAGAATTGATTTCAAAATTATAAGAAATCAGTGAAGGAGAAGTATGAAAGAGTTAAGAGGTATGCCTGCCGCAAAAGCTATATTAGCAGATTTGCAAGACAGAGTTGATATTTTAAAAGAAAAAGGAATTGAACCCAAACTGACAGTAGTCCGTGTAGGGGCAAGAGAAGATGATTTGTCTTATGAGAGAGGAATCTATAAACGTTTCGAAGGTGTGGGAGCGAAGGTAGAAACCATAGAACTGCCTCTGACAGCAACACAGGAAGAATTGGAGAGAATTATTGTGTCTTTAAATGAAGATACATCAGTTCATGGTGTGCTGATGTTCAGACCATTACCTAAGACTTTGGACGAAATTAGAATCAAATCTTTATTGGCAGAAGAAAAGGATGTGGATTGTCTGACCAGTGCAAATGATGCCCATTTGTTTGCAGGGGATAAAAAAGGATATCCACCCTGTACTCCTCAGGCGGTAATGGAGATTTTAAATCATTATGATATTGATTTGACCGGAAAGAAGGTAACGGTTGTAGGAAGAAGTATGGTAGTAGGAAAGCCGGTAGCTATGTTACTTCTGGCAAAAAATGCTACAGTTACTATTTGTCACACTAAAACACAGAATTTACAGGAAGAATGTCGAAACGCTGATATAATTGTTGCCTGCGCCGGAGTTCCAAAGATGATTACATCTGACTTTGTCCGTGAAGGTCAGGTGGTAATTGATGTGGGAATTCATGTAGTGGATGACAAGCTTTGCGGAGATGTGGATTATGACAGTGTAGCTGAAATGGTAGAAGCTATTACTCCGGTTCCGGGCGGAGTTGGAAGTGTAACTACTACAGTGTTGTTGAAGCACACAATTATGAGTGCGGAGAGAAGAGTTTGATTGTAAAGGAAAGAGTATGATGGCAGAAATAATCGTAGGCTTAGTTATTTATTTGTTAGTGGCAGCAGTAATGCTTGGTATCGGAATCAGCCAATATAGAAGTACAAAACCGGTAGCATTTTATTCCGGTGAAAAACCTCCAAAGG
>CAZSBV010000294.1:0-2473 GCA_964605105.1 uncultured Lachnospiraceae bacterium
CCAACTTTTCTTTCCATATTGTACACCTCTGTTTCTATAGTATAGAACTATTTGCATCATTAATTTACATAAATATATATACATATTTATGTCTCCTAACAAAGTACATTATACATACATGTAGTTAATCTTGCAAGAAAAAACATTTGGAAAATATATGCTAAAGTGATAAAATTGACTATAAACGAGAGGTTGGGAAAAATGGTAGCGGGTTTTTCCATAGGAGTAAATGTTATAGAAGAGAAGTATGGGGATAAGAATTGCAAAAGCACATTAGAAATGTTACAATTTATATTAGAGTATTTAAAAACATATAATGCCGGGGACAATACTTGACATTTTAGGAGGGACAAAATGGGTATTATTACACAGTTGTGTGGATTAGTCATTTGTCTGGTTCTTGCTCTTTTCTTTAAACAACAGAGAAAATTGCATTTGGATACACAAAGTGCGTTCGTAAGAGTCTGGCAAATGGTCTTTGTAGGATTAATATTGGATATTTCTTCTATTTATATATTAAGATACGAAGAATTTTTCTCGCATACATTAGCGATGATTGTATGTAATGCATATCTGCTGACTATATTGTGGAAGCAGGTGATGGGAGTTCTGTATATAGATACTTATATTTCGGAACAACATGATTTTAAACAAAAAGAGATCTGGGGATATATGACCTATGGAATTCTGGGCAGTGTTGTTATTATCGTAACTCCAATCAGTGGAATGATGGATAGGGGAAAAAGCGGATATCATTTTGGTCAGGCCACTATTACGGCATATATATTGGCGATTATTTTATTAATAAGAATGCTTTGGCTTCTGACGCAGCATAGAAGACAGATGACAAGAATTAGTCGCATGAGTGCTTATTACTGGGTTGGTTTGTGTTTAATTGCGACGTTGATACAGTTTTTGAATAATGATCTTATGATTGCCGGATTTTTCAGTGCTGTTGGTATTATGATAATATATCTTAAGTTAGAAAATCCCGAACGTTTTATTGATTCTGACACTGGATTTTTTAATAAGCTGGGGTTGAAGAGATGTATGCAGCAGCTGGATGAAACCAAAGAAAGCGTTACCATGATTTATCTTGATTATGAACAGATAGGACATCAGGGAGTGGTAATTGATAGGGAAGTGCGTCTGGAAGTTTATAATTTTTTCGATGGTCTGAAAAAAATATATCCTTTTAGAGGTTCGGAAGAAGGTATTATTATTGCTATTCGTGAAAAAGAACATGTGCTGAAGGTGCTAAATACCATTAAGGAGCGATTTGAGAAACCTTGGGGAAAGCATAAGGATGTGTACTTAAAAACAAAGATGATTTATTTGGAAGATACTAATCTGCTGAAATCGGCGTTGGATGTAAAAAGGATTTTTAACTATATTCGTTCTAATAAGAAAAACTTTGAAGAAGATGATGTGATTTATCTGGATAAAAATATCATTCAAGAAGCATATAAAGAAGATGATGTGGAGAATATGATTTTGGATTCCATTGAAAATCATAGAGTAGAAGTATTTTATCAGCCTATTTATTCTACTGTTTCTAAGACTTTTGAATCAGCAGAGGCCCTGGTACGTATCAGAAAAGAAGATGGGAGCCTGGTTATGCCGGGAGGCTTCATCGAAGTGGCAGAAAGACGGGGAAGTATTTTGCCATTGGGGGCAGAAGTGTTTGATGTGGTGTGTAAATTTATTGAAGAACACAACATGGAACAAATGGGGCTGCATTATATAGAAGTTAATCTTTCGGCTGTGCAGTGTGGTTATAAAAATCTGGCAAAGGAATTGATTGAAACCATGGAACGTCACCGTGTAAATCCCCGTTGCATTAATTTGGAGATTACAGAAAGCGCAGCTATGGAGAATGATAAATCTTTTCTGGATAACATGTATACCTTGAAACAATACGGGGTAAGTTTTTCGTTAGATGATTTTGGGACGGGACAATCGAATTTGAATTATATTGTTGCGATGCCTGTGGATATTGTCAAATTTGACCGTAGTATGACGCTTTCTTATTTCCAAAATGCAAAAGCAAAGTATGTTATGGATGCGGCAATGACTATGATAAAAGGATTGAAACTTGAAATTGTTTCGGAAGGAATTGAAACTGCGGAACAGGTAAAAATTATGGAAGCATTGGGAATCCAGTATATTCAGGGATATTATTTTTCAAAACCATTACCGGAAAATAAATTTATAGAATTTGTGATTGGAGCTATAGGTGAAGATAGGCATGACAAAAAAGAGATTTTGAAACTGTAAAATTCCTTTGGCGAGAAGCCATAGCTCAAAATGATTATATCTGATATATGTAAAAAGCCTCGAAGCGTTGTGCTTCGAGGCTTTTGGTATATGCATTTTATCTATCTTTGATTTCAGCGTGTAATTCCTGAATAGACTTAACTTCGCTTTCCGGATGATTCTTCATGTAAAGAAGTCCGTCAGCAGTTGCCTTAGC
>CAZSBV010000295.1:0-1269 GCA_964605105.1 uncultured Lachnospiraceae bacterium
TTCAACCCAAGCACGACCGGAAAATGGAGGTTATATGGCAAGAACAGTAGGAATTGGAGTACAGGATTTTGGAAAGCTTATTACAGACAACCTTTTTTATATTGATAAAACTCATTTTATTAAGGAATGGTGGGAAAGTGGAGACAGTGTAACATTAATTACCCGCCCGCGCCGTTTTGGAAAAACTTTGAACATAAATATGCTGGATTATTTTTTTTCCAATAAACATTCCGGAAGAAGTGATTTGTTTGAAGCATTTTCTATATGGCAGGAAGAAAAGTATCAACAGATACAGGGGACTTATCCTGTTATCAGTTTATCTTTTGCTAATATTAAAGAAACCACATATGAGACAACGAAAAAAAGAATTTATCAGGTATTGGTAGATTTATATGAGGATAATCGATTTTTGATAGAAGAAGGATGTTTGGCAGGTACGGAAGCAGATTATTTTCATTCTATAAATATGGATATGGAAGAGCATGAAGCAACTTTGGCACTTCATAAGCTGTGTAAATTTCTACATGATTATTATGGGAAAAAAGTTATTCTTCTGTTGGATGAATACGATACGCCCATGCAGGAGGCATATATTCATGGATTTTGGAATGAACTTGTGGCCTTTACCAGGAGTATGTTTAATGCAGCTTTTAAGACGAATCCATATTTGGAAAGAGGGCTTATGACTGGGATTACAAGAGTCAGCCGGGAATCCATTTTTTCGGATTTGAATCATTTAAAAGTAGTTACCACCACATCGAATGAATATGCAGCTTCTTTTGGATTTACAGAGGAAGAAGTTTTTGCTGCATTAGATGAATGTGGATTGGGAGAGCAAAAAGAGGGTGTAAAAACATGGTATGATGGTTTTACATTTGGTGAATATAGGGATATCTATAATCCATGGTCGGTATTAAATTTTCTGGCAACAGGAATTTATGATATTTATTGGGCAAACAGCAGTGGCAATCGTCTGGTTGGCAAGCTGATACGAGAAGGTGGGAAAGGAATAAAAACCACATTTGAGAAACTGTTGAAGGATGAGGTTATTTGCTGTCCTATTGATGAACAGATTGTATATGACCAGTTAGGACAGAGAGAAAGCGCCATCTGGAGTCTTTTAGTGGCAAGCGGATATTTAAAAGTAATCAGCCGGGAAAGCGTGTTGGAGGCAGATGATGCTGAGTATCCGATGTATGAATTAATGCTTACGAACAGGGAAGTAAAGAGAATGTTCTTTATTATGGTAAACAACTGGTTTGGAAGAAC
>CAZSBV010000295.1:1369-2445 GCA_964605105.1 uncultured Lachnospiraceae bacterium
GGTTGGGAAGATATGATGTTATGCTGGAACCCAAGACAGACCGGGATGATGCTTTAATTATAGAATTTAAAGTTTTTAATGAGAAGAAAGAGAAAACATTGGAAGAAACGGTGGAAGCGGCATTACAGCAGATAGAAGAAAAACAGTATGAAGCTTCTCTGCTTACAAGAGGCATCTCAAAAGAGCGGATTCGCAAATATGGCTTTGCATTTGAAGGAAAGACAGTACTGATTGGAGAGAAAGTGTCTAAATAGTTAGCTATTTAGACACTTTTCAAAGATTATAGTGGAAATGGAGACGAAAATGAGTGAAAAAATTTTTGCCTTAAAAGGCGACATTTGTTATAGCAAAAATCTGACAGAGTTAGAAACTATGGAACAGGGATTTCTGTTATGTAAAGATGGACTGGTAGCAGGTGTGTATCAGGAACTTCCGGAAGAATATAGTAAAATTCCGGTAAAAGATTATGGAAAACAACTGATAATTCCCGGCCTCGTAGACTTACATATGCATGCGCCTCAGTATACATATCGTGGACTTCACATGGATCTGGAGCTTTTGGAATGGTTGAATCAGTATACATTTCCAGCAGAAGCAAAATATGAAGATCCGGAATATGCTTTAGTAACTTACGGAAGATTTGTAGACAGAATGGTAAAAAGTGCTACCACCAGAGCCTGCATTTTTGCCACGGTTCATAGAGAAGCAACGGAGATTTTGATGGAGCTTCTGGAAAAAGCCGGGCTACATACTATGGTAGGTAAGTTGAACATGGACCGTAATGCACCGGATTATTTAAGAGAAAAAAGTGCAAAAGAATCGGCAAAAGAAACATTGCAATGGGTTCAGAATTGTAAGAAACGTTTTCAAAATACGCAGCCTATCCTGACCCCAAGATTTACTCCCAGTTGTACGGATGAAGTGATGGCGGAATTGAAGAAAATTCAGGTAGAATATCAATTACCTTTTCAATCCCATCTGTCTGAAAACAGAGGGGAAATTGAATGGGTAAAAGAGTTATGTCCCTATGCGGAATATTATGGACAGGCATACTCTCATTTTGGACTTTTTGGCGG
>CAZSBV010000296.1:0-2432 GCA_964605105.1 uncultured Lachnospiraceae bacterium
CTCCAAATCCCCCGTCGCAGGATTATCAATCACTCCACCATTTTCATCAAATCTGGAACCATGACAAGGACAATCCCAAGACCTTTCTGCCTCGTTCCATTTTAAAGCGCATCCCAGATGGGGACATCTCTTTTTCGTAAATGTCAAAAGATTCACCACCGCTTCCCATCCATTTATCAACAGCTGTGGCTTTATCATACTTCTTGAGGGATCAAATACCGGACTATATGGATTGTCTTTTCCCATAACCAGATCTGTTAAAATTATGGCTGCTGCCATGGCAGACGTCATGCCCCACTTATTAAATCCTGTTGCCACATAATAATTAGTTTTACTTTTAGAATATTGACCAATATAAGGAATCTTGTCTAAACTCATACAGTCCTGCGTTGCCCAAGAAGCAACTTCTTTTGCATCGGGATAACATTGTCTGGCAAACTCCCGAAGTTCATTCCAATTTCCACCTTTTTTACCTGTTCTATGACTTCCTCCACCAAGCAAAAGTAAATCCCCATAATTACGAAAAGACAATCCTGTATCACTCTCATCTACATACATTCCATTAACATTTGTTGCATTTTTTAATGCTATGACATAAGAACGGTGCTGATACATTTTTAAGAAATATAATCCATGTTTATTATCTATAGGAAAATGTGTTGTAAAAATGATTTTTTGAAAATTAATATTCCCTTGCGTTGTTACTGCTACATTTTCTTTTAATTCCTTTACAAAAGTATGCTCATAAATTTTCAAATCTTTTACGATTCCTGCGAGAAATTTTAAAGGATGAAACTGTGCCTGATTTTCAAAACAAACCGCTTCTGTAGTTGAAAAAGGAAGCTCTTTTGTTTGAAGTAGCCTGGCATGAAATCCTATCATTTCTAAAGCTTTCATTTCTTCTTCTAATTTCACCGGATGACTTAGAGAATAAACATAAGACGGTTTTTGCTCAAAGTCACAATTTATGTTTTGACAAAGTTCCTCATATTTTTGAAGTGCATCCTGATTAGCTTTTAGATACATGGCTGTTTTCTCAGTTCCTATACTCTTTACAAGTTTATGATAAATAAGTCCATGCTGGAATGTAATTTTTGCGGTGGTATTTTTAGACACACCGGAACCGATTGTTCTTCCTTCTACTAAAACATAATCGATACCTTTTTCCTGTAAAAAATACGCACATAAAATGCCTGCCATTCCTCCGCCTACAATCAGGACATCTGTTTTTATATCCTCTTCTAACTTAGGAAAACTTGGTAGATTTGCACTTTCTGTCCAGATAGAATCCATAAAAATACCACCTTTCAAACTACTTGTAATTTTCTATTACTTTATAGTTTGTGCAGGTGGTAGTATTTTATACTTAGTTTTTACACTAAAAGCCTATAATATCTCTTTCGAATATTTTCTCTCATTCAAACTACTTTACTTACTTTCTAAGATTCTTTTAACTTCTTCCAGTGACGGCATCACTCTCAATGCCCCTTTTTTAGTTGTAATCAATGTTGCTGCCGCATTGGCAAATTCCAACATTTCTTTTAAATTATCTTCACTCAAATCTTCCAATCAATGGATATCATTATTCTGTTTTCTACGCAACCAGCCACTTATGTTTTTCTACACTATATAATGGAATAAATGGTAATAGAATTGGTACTGTTGTTACATATTTCTGATATTCCGGATCATTTCCGTAATTTTTGTTCTGTCGTACTTCCAAACGACGAGCACCACTAAACATAACATAAATGATTCCCACATAACCAATGAGAACCACAATCCACTGTCCTACACCGGAAATAGCACCAATACCGGAAATTAATACCCCTGTCCAGAAAATCATTTCGCCCAAATAATTAGGACAACGGACAATACGATACAATCCTGTGTCTACAAAACGGCGAGGATTGATTTTCTTCGCTGCATTTTTCTGTAAGTCTGCAGCAGATTCCAAAATAATACCAAAAAGCATAATTGCAGCACCAACATAAGTCCATACATTAGAACCACTTGCATTATGTAATCGATAGAAAACACCAGAAACCTGTGTTACATATAAAGCAGCACACGTCACCCAAATGGCGATTTTAACTCCCATAGGAATGAGTTTTCCATCTTTAATTTCACCAGTCATATTTTTCTTATAAGAGCTACTTTTCAATTCACGAATTGCAAGGTAGCCACCTAGACGACATCCGTAAATTATAAACAGAATACAACAAATTGCTGTTCCCAGGGTCAATTCTTTTCCATATAAAAACATTAACAAAAGTCCTTCACCGGCAATGGAAAATCCATATCCCAAGGAAATAAACCAGACATAATTTTTAAAGCCGATAGAACTAATAACCATAGCTGCCACAAACAACAGCCAAAAATTTGCAGGTAATACCATAATATTTTCTTTCCTTTCTTTGATAAAATCTAGA
>CAZSBV010000297.1:0-2428 GCA_964605105.1 uncultured Lachnospiraceae bacterium
AACTTCATTAGAATATTATTCTTGTTTGACGTGCGTCAAATAAAAATGTATAATTGAATTATTGGATAATTATTATCAGATTAATAAAAATGATAATGAATCTCGTGGGCTGTGTAAAACAGTAATCAGATTACAAAAATTCAAGGTATAAAATACTACCATTTACAGATACTATTTCCAGAAAAGAAGAAAATAACAAATGCAGATCATTTGGAAAAAGAATTATGTAAATGGAGGATTTTTATATATGAGAGCAACAGGAATTGTTAGAAGAATAGATGATTTGGGACGAGTTGTAATTCCGAAAGAAATTAGAAGAACCTTGCGAATTCGTGAGTCTGAACCATTGGAAATCTTTACCGGAAAGGAAGGGGAAATTGTATTAAAAAAATATTCCCCTATCAGTGAGATGACAGGATTTGCGAAACAGTATGTGGAAAGCTTAAGTCAGGTGTCCGGTCGCATCGCTATGGTGGCAGATAGAGACCAGTTCATTGCAGTTTCCGGAGGATTGAAAGGTGCTATGGGGAAAGAAATCAGCAAAGAACTGGAAAATAAAATGGAAAAAAGAGACACATTTATAGCATCTAAAGGAGATAGAAGCTTTATTCCTATTATGGAAGAAATGCCGGAAGAAATTATTTACGAAGCTATTTGCCCAATTCTTAGTGAAGGTGATATGATAGGGGCTGTGCTCTTGCTAGAAACAGATAATAAGCGTAAAATGAATGAAGGAGATCTGAAATTAATTCAGGCAGCGGCAGGATTTTTAGGAAAACAGATGGAACAATAGAACGGAGAGAATATGGTACAAAAGATATGGAATCAGATTTTGGAAAATGTGGATACAAGACAAAATCTCAGCAAATTAAGAGAAATAATAAAAGATAATAAAAATAAAGAAGTATGCAAAAAGCAGGCACAAGAAAATGAGTTGATTCTGGAAAATTTACTGGAATCAGAGGATGCAAAGACCCGAAAAAATACAGCGCTGTTGATTGGAGATTTGCAGCTTTCTTCCTTACAGATGCCTTTATGGAAGGCCTATGAAAAAGAGGAAACATTGTTTGTAAGAAGCTCTTATTTGATAGCTATGCAAAAATTGGATATGACGGCCTTTCTGAAACCGATTAAGGCGAAATTACAAAGTTTGTCTGAAATGGAAGTGGAAGAGAATAATCAAAAGCATATTCGGGAAGAAATACAGGAATTAAATAAGTTGATTATTTCGATAGAAGGAATTAGAAAGCATAAGTTCACAGGCTGGCAGAAGGAAAGTGAGATTATTTTACTTGCTAATCGACGCCATTTAGAAACTGTGTTAATGGAGATAAAACAACTTCCGGATATTTCTACTTTTGATGCTAAATTGATGAATGCGGGAATTCGCTTGAGAACGGCAGCTCTCGAACAGTTAATGGAAGTCCGTACATGGCAGGAAATGCTCTTTTTGGTAAACGGAATGAAGACCTGTGAAAAGGATCCTGTACAAGCGGCGGAAACCATAGCCTCATCTCAACTGATAGAGTTTCTGGAAGAAAGGCATAAGGGAGAAGCGCCTTTCTATTTCCGAGTGGAAGCAAAAATGCAGACAGCTTCTGTAGGGAAATCTGACAACAAGAATAAGGGAGAGAAGGAAAAACAGGCATTAGAAGAGAAGCTTAAATTCGTGAAAAAGTTCGTGGCAACTCTGGAAGAAAAGAGTAATCGAAAGTTGATCAACACCACTTCCGATTATGAGGTAGAACTTCGTCTGGTAGAAAATAAAGATGGTAGATTCAATGTTATGGTAAAACTATACACTATGGAAGACCATCGTTTTGATTATAGGCAGGAAGTGGTAGCGTCCAGCATTCGTCCGGTGAATGCGGCACTTCTGGTACAATTGGCAAAAGAATACATGATAGAGGATGCCAGAGTATTAGATCCGTTCTGTGGAGTGGGAACCATGCTTATTGAACGTCAAAAGAAAGTGCCTGCGGACACCTCTTATGGGCTGGATATTTTCGAGGAAGCAATTGAAAAGGCCAGAAGAAATACAGAGGCAGCAGAACAATTGGTTCATTACGTTAACAGAGATTGCTTCACCTTTACGCACGAATATTTATTTGACGAAATATTTACTAATATGCCCTTTGTACAGGGTAGAAAAACACCGCTGGAAATCTATGAAATTTATGAGAGATTTTTTGAAACTGCAAGAAAACTTGTAAGAACTGGTGGAATCATCGTACTTTATACTCATGATAAAACATACGTCGACAAGTTGTCTGTTAAAGCAGGATTTAATATTTTGAAGAAATGCCAGATAAATGTCAAAGAAGATACGTGGTTGTATGTGATGAGGAAATAAGAAATGTCAAAAAAAGAACTTTTATCGTAACACCTTTATCATATTTCAAGAAGGAACAGTCACATTGGTTTTAAG
>CAZSBV010000298.1:0-2420 GCA_964605105.1 uncultured Lachnospiraceae bacterium
AAAGAGGAGAAAATTATGGAAAGAGAGCGTTTGGGAAGCCGATTGGGATTCCTGCTTTTGAGTGCGGGTTGTGCAATTGGTATTGGTAATGTATGGAAATTCCCTTACATGTGTGGTCAAAATGGTGGAGGAGTGTTTGTATTAATTTATTTGTTCTTCCTGATTGTATTGGGTGTACCTGTTATGACAATGGAGTTTGCCATGGGACGTGCCAGCCGTAAAAGCCCGGTAAAGCTTTATGATGAGCTTGCACCAAAAGGAAGTAAGTGGCATATTCACGGATATGTTGCAATGGCAGGTAACTATATATTGATGATGTTCTATACCACTGTTTGTGGGTGGATGGTTCAGTATTTTGTAGAAACAGCCAGAGGAAGCTTTGTAGGAAAAGATGCAGCAGGAGTAGCCGATGTTTTTTCAGACATGTTGGCTAATCCACTTGTTTTAATAATTTATATGGCAATTGTAGTAATTGTTGGGTTTGCAGTTAACTCTTTGGGACTACAAAACGGTGTAGAAAAACTGACAAAAGTAATGATGTTAGCATTAATGGCAATCATGGTTGTGTTAGCTTTTAATAGTATCTTTATGGATGGCGGAAAAGAAGGCCTGGAATTTTATTTAAAACCTAATTTTCAGAAAATGCAGGAGATTGGTGTAGGCAAAGTAATTGTAGCGGCTATGAATCAGGCATTCTTTACTTTAAGCCTTGGTATGGGTTCTATGGCTATTTTTGGCAGCTATATCGGAAAAGAAAGAGCCTTAATGGGAGAATCTGTTCGTGTTGCTGTATTAGATACTTTTGTTGCAGTTTCTTCCGGACTTATTATTTTTCCGGCATGTTTTGCATATGGTGTAGAAGCGGACAGTGGTCCAAGCCTGATTTTTATTACACTTCCTAATATTTTTAACAATATGCCTATGGGAAGATTATGGGGAAGTCTGTTCTTCGTATTTATGACATTTGCAGCATTTTCCACCGTAATAGCTGTATTTGAAAATATTATTTCCTGCTCTATCGATTTATTCGGTTGGGACAGAAAGAAGAGCTGCTTGATTAATGGAATTGCAATGTTTTTTTTATCTTTACCATGTGTACTCGGCTTCAACGTATGGAGCGATTTCCAGCCATTAGGTCCAGGGACAGGAGTGTTGGATTTGGAAGATTTTTTAGTAAGTAATTTGATATTGCCAATTGGATCTTTGATTTATGTATTATTCTGTGTGAGCCGCTACGGTTGGGGATGGGATAATTTCATCAAAGAGGCTAATGAAGGAGAAGGTTTAAAAGTGGCGCAGTGGATGAGACCATATATGACTTTTGTTCTTCCGGTAATTATTCTGATTCTTTGGATTGTTGGGCTTGTTTAAAGAGGAAGAAAATAAAATGAGACAAAGTGATATTTTTAGAAAAGAAGCCGGAAGAGCAGATAAAATAAGAGATGCAGGATTAATTCCGCCAAAGGAAATTGCAAGATATATGGATATCGCATATGATAACAAAGACAGCAAATGGAATCTATTGGATGTGTATCGACCAAAAGATGGAAATGAACTGTTGCCAGTTATCGTCAGTGTACATGGAGGCGGCTGGATATATGGAGATAAAGAAGTATACCAGTTTTATTGTATGGATCTGGCAAAAGAGGGATTTGTGGTCGTAAATTTCAGTTATCGTCTTGCACCGGAATATAAATTTCCGGCAGCTTTGGAAGATACCAACAAAGTAATGGAATGGGTATTCGAACATGGTACAGAATATGGAATGGATCTGGATAAAATTTTCTTTGTAGGTGATTCGGCAGGTGCGCATTTGGCGTCCTTGTATATGGGAATATGTACTAATTCGGATTATGCAAAGAAATATGATTTTTCGGTTCCGGCAGGGGTGAAGCCAAAGGCGGCAGCGCTTAATTGTGGTGTTTATGATATTTATGAAGAAATAAATAATAAAGAAAGCAATATAAGTGGATTATTAGAGGAAATTTTTGAAGATGAAACTGTTAAAGATAAATTGGATTTATTTCATCCGGTTGACGTTGTAACAAAAGAATTTCCGCCAATTTTCTTGATGACTTGTGAAAATGATTTTCTTGTAAATCAGGCACCTTTTATGAAGAAAGCATTGGAAAAAGCCGGAGTTTACTACGAATATCAGTTGTATGGAAAGGGACAGAAAGAAATAGGGCATGTTTTCCATTGTAACATTCGTCTGGAAGAAGCAAACAAATGCAATAAGGCAGAATGTGAATTTTTTAAAAAGTTTATATAGTTAGTTTGTATTAAAGTATTGTTTGTTTAAAAACTTGAACTTTTATATAATTTGTTATATGAGATAAGGCTATAGAATTCTATAGTCTTATTTTTATCTTGTAAAAAGTCAATACGCAACTATTTGGCATAAAGAGTGGTGATGCATT
>CAZSBV010000299.1:0-2404 GCA_964605105.1 uncultured Lachnospiraceae bacterium
GACTACAGGTATGAAGTACGATCACCGCATTCTGCTCGTCATGTTCTCTTATAATATCTGCATATGTCTTAGTTTGCTTATAGTCTTTGCATATTGATAAATCTCTTCCAAAAATAATTCCGCCATACTTTTTCCTTATTCCCAAGGCTTAGTACCTTTAATTTTAATACCAATTTTAGATAAGTTATAATATAGAATGTGCGGTGTTTCTTCTATCCGATTTTCAATCCACCCATGATAACTCAGAAAGACCTCATCCGTATATACAGTTTTACCCGAAACTCCCTCTGCAGTTTTCATACCTTGTACTTCTAATTGCGTACAATCCATAGTATCTGCCGCATGACTCATACCATCAGGATAAGATAAATCAACACCTAACAAAAATATCTTTTCTGCACCAAACTGAATGGCAGCTTCCAAAGCCAGAGACGTTACCGTACCGCCAGCTCTCCAAAATTCACATTTTCGTTCTTTAAGTACACTATACGTATAATCTGTATGTGCAAAAGGTATCAAATATTTATCCCCTTGATAATATGCAGCAAATTTCCAATACGCGGCTATGTCTATCAACAACGGAATATTCTCATTTTCTAATCCTTCCAACTGTTTATATGTTCTTTCCTGAGGATCCATGACTACCACCATATCCGGCGTAATCCCTAAATTCAGTAATTTGCGAAAAACGGTTCCTACTGCAACAATGGTTCTCTTACCTTGGCTGTCTCGTAAAAAATCCAAAGTCTCATCCAAAGATGGACCTGCCGCCACAACCACATACTCTTTGCCATAACCGGAATAGTCAAATTCTGTAATCATCTTTGCATTGGTCCGCATATTACAACAAAAATTAATATCTATTTTTTGTCGAAACGTGTAATGTGTTTTATATTCTAACTGCAATTCCATCATTATATCCTTCACATCATGAGGAATAGAATCAAATTCCGGCGAAAAAATATGCCATCCCGTATTTTCTTTTTGGGCACATTCCAAAAACGGAAGCACATCGTTCCCCACTGTTATTTGCAGATTTTCTTCCGGTACCCAGTCAAGAACACCATATTTTTTTGCATATTCTATCATCCTTCCATCTGCTTCAAAAACATTTATTTTCGCAGACTTTTCAGAAACCAGAAATAATTGGTAGATTAAATATCCCAAACCACAGCCCCAAATAGCATATTCATTCTTTTTAATATCAAAAATATATTCTGCCATTTTTCTAGCTTCCCACATAGGGTCGATGGTACTATGAAAGTAACAATTCTTTTTCAAACTTTTCATGGTCAAAAAGCCGGAAATCGTAGATTCAAACCGATAATCTTCTTCCTCATTTTTAACATTTATCCCTCCGTAAAAAGCAAGATCTTTTTCCAGTAGCGGAAGAATTACTCTTTCCAATTTGTCCCCTATAAGAGAAATGTCATTTCCCACTTTCCCTATTTCCTGTAAGCAAAAACCAAATACTTGCGCTGTGCTTATATCATGTTGTTTATAGTTTCTATATATTTTGGTTAAATCCGGCAATAGAGCGTTGTAATTCATTTTTACACTATGTCCTTCACCAATTCTTGTTTTTTCTACAATTTCTTTAATCTGCCAGAGCAATCCTGATTTTTCATATATTTCTTCCAAAAATTCTTCTGCCATTTTTAATCCATTCCTTTTCTCTCATCTGATACAATAATCCTTTAATACCATTTTCACATTGTAAAAGGGACTGACAAAAGTCAGTCCCTTAGTCATGAGATAATGAATTAATAAATTACTGAAGTAATGCCAATACTCCCTGATTAGCCTGATTAGACTGTGCCAGCATAGACTGACCTGCCTGTGCAAGAATATTTGCATTAGAGTATTTAACCATTTCAGTTGCCATATCTGTATCACGAATCTGGCTTTCTGCTGCTGTTGTATTTTCAACAACGTTGTCTAAATTATTAATAGTATGTTCCAATCTGTTTTGAATCGCACCCAAATCAGAACGCTGTTCAGATACTTTTTTAATTGCAGCTTTTATCGCAGTATTCAATGCATCAGCATTAGTCTTAGTATCAGCCTTTTTCCCACTTAACTCTAAACCTGTAACAGACATGGTTCCAATTTTGAATTCAATAATCTGATCTGTTTCTGCCCCTACCTGTAATTTGCAAGATGTCACTGATCCATCTAAGAGTTTCATTTCATTGAATGTAGAATCATTTGATACACGATCAATTTCTTCCATTAACTGCTGAATTTCACTATCAATAAATTCACGGTCTTCGCTCTGTAATGTACCATTCTCAGCTTTAACTGCTAATTCATTCATTCTCTGAAGCATATCATGAACTTCATTTAACGCACCTTCTGCTGTCTGTACCATAGAAATACCATCCTGTGCATTTAAAGAAGCCTG
>CAZSBV010000300.1:0-2394 GCA_964605105.1 uncultured Lachnospiraceae bacterium
TCCAAATCTGCAATGGCAACTCTCTCCTGCTCCATGGAATCGCGGAAACGTACGGTTACGCAGCCGTCTGTCTCGGACTCAAAATCATAGGTAATACAGAAAGGAGTACCGATTTCGTCCTGACGACGATATCTCTTACCAATGTTTCCTCTGTCATCAAATTCACAGTTGTATTTCTTACTTAATTCAGCAAAGATCTTTTCTGCGCCTTCGTTTAATTTCTTAGATAAAGGAAGCACACCAATCTTAACAGGTGCTAATGCAGGATGGAAATGAAGTACTGTACGTACATCCCCTTCTCCGATTTCTTCTTCATCATAAGCTGCACAAAGGAATGCAAGAACAACACGGTCTGCACCTAAAGATGGTTCCACTACGTAAGGAACGTATCTCTTGCCTTTCTGGTCATCAAAGTATGTCATATCCTGTCCGGATACATTCTGATGCTGTGTTAAGTCGTAGTCTGTTCTGTCAGCGATTCCCCAAAGTTCTCCCCAACCAAATGGGAATAAGAATTCGATGTCAGTTGTTGCTTTAGAATAGAAAGATAATTCTTCTGCATCATGGTCTCTTACTCTCATCTCTTCTTCTTTGATACCAAGAGTCTGTAACCAGTTGATACAGAAAGATTTCCAGTATGCGAACCATTCAAGGTCTGTATCAGGTTCACAGAAGAATTCTAATTCCATCTGTTCAAATTCTCTTGTTCTGAAAGTAAAGTTACCAGGTGTAATTTCGTTACGGAAAGATTTACCAATCTGTCCAATACCGAAAGGAATTTTCTTACGGGATGTTCTCTGAACATTTTTGAAGTTAACAAAAATACCCTGAGCTGTTTCCGGTCTTAAATATACTGTATTTTTTGCATCTTCAGTTACACCCTGGAACGTTTTGAACATTAAGTTGAACTGACGAATGTCTGTAAAGTTATGTTTTCCACATGTAGGACATGGAACGTTGTTATCATCGATAAATGCTTTCATCTGTTCCTGTGTCCAGCCGTCGATACTGCTTTCTAATGCAATACCATGTTCTGCTGCGTAATCTTCAATAATTTTATCTGCACGGAAACGTTCATGACATTCTTTACAATCCATTAAAGGATCGGAGAATCCTCCTAAATGTCCGCTGGCTACCCATGTCTGAGGGTTCATTAAAATCGCACAGTCAACACCTACATTGTAAGGGTTTTCCATAACGAATTTCTGCCACCATGCTTTTTTAACGTTATTTTTTAATTCTACACCAAGGTTACCGTAGTCCCATGTATTTGCAAGTCCGCCATAGATTTCGGAACCTGGATAAACAAAACCTCTTGATTTTGCCAATGCTACGATTTTCTCCATTGTTTTTTCCATAATAACTCTCCTCCTGTCTGAAGCTCGTATTGGTACATTATACCCAAGTATTGGTATTTTTTCAACTACAAAACTTGAACTTCTCTTTATCGAAAAGGATTTTCTAAATAAAAATGCTGTCTATAAAACCGACAGCATTTCCAAACTCTTAAATTCCCGATCTATGTAGCGAAGCCGGTATCTCTCAGAGATACGAATCATCTCGTCCAGAACCGCTTCACTTACTGTAAATGTATATAATTTTTCGATGGTAGATGTCATAATGTAAGCAATGGCATATTGCGTGGACTCCTGCCATATTCCATCCATCGGCATCCCCGGAAATTCTCCATTGATTACCATAGCTTTCATTTCAAAAATGCATTGCACCAGTTTTCGATTCAGGCTCTTTACGGAAAGCGCTTTTAAAGATTGATATAAAAGCTTCAATACTTCCTTTTCATCGTTATTTTCTCTGGTATAATAATCACAAACTTCCAAAAAAAACATTCCATAATAAGCACCTTCAAAATCTGTCCGTAATTCTTCAAAATAATTCCGGATCTGTGCATCTGTCATGGTATAGGAATTCCGCCCCGGATAGAGTTTAAATTCACCAAAAGCAAATAAATTTGTAGCCGCTATCAGCTTCGAAGTCTGCCTTCTGGCTCCTTTTGCAAAGGCTGTAATTTTTCCTCTTTCTTTTGTCAGTAAGACAACCCTTCTGTCGTACTCTCCAACGGGCGTACTACTAAGTACAATGGCTGTCACATTTACCAATTCCTGCATCAGGTCTATCTCCCTTAAATTTTCCTGACTCTTTTTCCTCTTGTACTTTTTCTTCTATGTTGGAAACTCCTTTAAACTGTAAATAATCCTCAACTCTTCCTGTTGTCATGAACTGCTTCCAGTAAGCTTCTTCCATAAAAAGTACCTCCTAATCCTGAGATTTTTCTCCATAAACTTCGTAATACCTTCAGGAATAGGGTTTGCTTTTTTCTTTTTTTCTATTCGTTATCTTTTGGATTATATCCGAAATTTTTCAAAAGGAAATCAC
>CAZSBV010000301.1:0-2385 GCA_964605105.1 uncultured Lachnospiraceae bacterium
TTCATACAGAATGTACGCACATTATCCTCAAATTTTTCTGTACGGTATACAATTTTACTTTCATATAATTCATCTGTTAAATGTGAAAAAATAACTGCAGGAATTTCTACACGAACTCCCAGATCTACACGATTCGATTTGGTAGGAATGTCCATTTCTCCACAAATCTTTTCCATCCATTTACTTCCGATTCGTCCTACGGAAATAATACACTGATTACATTCAAAAGTTTGACCATTGCACTGGATTTCATAAGAGTCTTCTCTTTTAATAACATGTTCTACAAAAGAATCAAAATAAAAATCTACTGTTTTTTTCAAATCGTTATAAAGATTTTCCAATACCACGTAGTTAATATCTGTTCCCAGATGACGTACAGACGCATTCAGTAATTTCAATTTATTCTGTAAGCAGATTTTATCAAATTTGGTTCCTGCGGTAGAATACATCTTCGTACCTTCTCCACCATATTCCATATTGATATCATCTACATAATTCATCAGCTCAAGAGCTTTCTTTTTGCCAATGTATTCGTATAATGTTCCACCAAAATCATTTGTGATATTATATTTTCCGTCAGAAAATGCACCGGCTCCGCCGAAACCACTCATAATTGAACAACTTTTACACTTAATACAAGTCTTTACTTTGTCTCCATCAATAGGACATTTTCTCTTATCCAAGGCATGTCCTGCTTCGAATACTCCGATTTTTAAATCCGAATTCAACTTTGTTAATTCATATGCCGCAAAAATTCCTCCCGGTCCGGCACCTACAATGATTACATCATATTTCATATTTTTCCTCCCATGTTATTAACATATCTTATCCGAAGTTCACTCCTGAACTTTTCTGTTTTATATTATTTGCTAAAATTATATTTACGTTCAAATTATTCTTCAATCTTTTCAATTTCCATATCTTTTGGTAACACAAGATTCAAAATAATGGAAACCACGAAAACAACTGCTACTACATTGGCTGAAAACACTGACTGAACCATGGACGGGAAAATATTCCATAATCCAATTTCACTGGCAGATGTAAAACCAATTCCAACTGCAAGTGCCAGCGCAACAATCGTTACATTTCTTTGCGTAAATCCGGCTTTTGCAATCATCTGAATACCAGACACCATGATCGTACCAAACATCATAATAGTACATCCTCCAAGAACAGATTCCGGTAATGATGCAAAGAAATTACCAATCGGAGGTAATAATCCTGCCAAAATCATGCACATAGCTCCTGTCGCAATAGTAAAACGGTTAATAACCTTAGTCATATTGATCAAACCTACATTTTGTGAAAAAGATGTTACCGGCGGACATCCAAGCAATGCAGAAAATGCAGATGCAAATCCGTCACATGCCAAAGAACCGGAAATCTCTTCTGCTTCAATTTCTCTGTTAAGACCACCAGCCACCATTGCCGTAGTATCTCCAATAGTTTCTGCCGCAGAAACCATAAAAATAATAGCCACTGAAAAAATAGCACCCAGATTAAATTCCGGCATATATGGCAAAAACTTCGGTAAGGAAATCAATCCCCCTGACATAATGGCAGATAAATCTACCCTTCCCATAAAAAGTGCAACGATATAGCCAACGATCAAACCTACTAATACAGATAACTGTTTCAAATATCCTTTTGCAAAAATATTCCATCCAATACAAACCACTAATGTAATGGTTCCCAATAACAAATTGGAAGCAGAACCAAAATCTTCTGTGTATCCGCCACCAAAAGATCTTGCTCCAACACTAAATAAGGAAAATCCAATAGCTGTAACGACAGATGCTGCTACTACAGGAGCAATAATTTTTCTCCAGTATTTAGCCAGTAATCCGAGTACACCTTCAAAAATACCACCACAGATTACAGCACCTATAACTGCCGGATAACCATAATTAGCTGCCACAGTGCATAAAACCGTTACAAATGTAAAACTTACTCCCATTACAATAGGTAATTTCGCACCTACTTTTCCAATAGAATATATCTGGATCAAAGTAGCAATTCCAGCTACAAACATGGCATTCTGCAGAAGAATTGCAATTTCTTCCTGAGACAATCCACCTGCCGCTGCAACGATTGTAATTGGCGTCAAATTTGCTACAAACATAGCGAGAATATGCTGTATTCCAAAAGGAATCGCCTTTAGTATCGGAACTCTCCCATCTAGTTTATAGATATTACTTACGCTGCAATTATCATTTTTACTCATGATCTTATCTCCTTGTATTGTTATTCTTGCATTATCATAACATATCATTAAAAAAGCGAAACCTAAAACCGGTTTCGCTTTTCCTAATTATGCAGGAGATGGGACTTGAACCCACACAGTATTGCTACCATACGGACCTGAACCGTACGCGTCTGCCA
>CAZSBV010000302.1:0-2352 GCA_964605105.1 uncultured Lachnospiraceae bacterium
AAGCATCTTTTGGAGAACGGATAGTAACCTGCTTTCCATGAACGTAAATATCACCATGATCCGGGAAATAAATACCGGACAACATATTCATAAGTGTTGTCTTACCGCATCCGTTTTCCCCTAAGAGAGCCAGAATTTCTCCTTCTCTTAATTCAAGATTTACATCCTTATTTGCAACTACTTTTCCGAAGGTCTTTGTGATTTTGTCCATTTTTATGGCAAGATTCTTTGTTTCACTCACTGTATTCCCTCCTGTGATTATACATAATATTTAATACACTAATGTTTGCTCCCAAACTTTTTAGAAACAGACATTCATGTATTAAACATAGCATAAACCAGAGCCGCAAAGCGACTCTGGTTCTATCAAAGTCCATATTATTACTTATTCAGCTACGTTACAGCCTTCAACAATATAGCTCCAAGATGGAGCAGATGCTTCTTCCTGTTCATGGAAGTATTCACCTTCAGCGATTTCAATTGCTTCGCCTTCCGGGCTTGTTCCTGTTAAAGCACCAGCAAATACATGAAGTTCACCGGATTTGATTGCTTCTGCTGCTGCATCAATAGCTTCCTGTGTTCCTTCAGCTGCGATATCTGTGTTTAATGGAGAAAGGTATACAGCACCATCTGCAAGACCTTTACACCAATCTGTTGGGATTGTTTCTCCGTTAATTACAGCTTCTACTGCTTCTGTTACATAGATACCCCAGTTGATACGAGCAGAGATTAAAGATGCTTTTGGAGCAGCTTCGATCATATCGTTGTTGTAACCAACCTGCCATACACCGTTGTCTTCTGCTGTTGTTGCAGGAGCTGTAGAGTCAGAGTGCTGAGAAACTACATCACATCCTTTTTCGATTAAAGCTTTCGCAACCTGTGATTCAACTGTAGGATCGTTCCAAGAGTTTGTGTACATAATTTCCATTGTTACGTCAGGATTTACACTTTTAGCACCAAGATAGAATGCTGTGTAACCACTGATAACTTCTGCAAATGGGAAAGCAGCTACATAACCAAGTTTGTTAGTTTCTGTTTTTAAACCAGCTGCAATACCTGCAAGGTAACGTGCTTCATAGATAGAAGCAAAATAGTTGTGCATGTTGCTTAAACCTGAGCTTGCTGCCTGATAACCTGTTGCATGGCAGAACTGAATTTCAGGATATTCTGCTGCAACTTCTTTTACATAATCTTCGAAACCGAAGCTTGTTGCAAAAATGATGTTACATCCTGCATCTACAAGTTCTCTTATAGCTGTATCACATTCAGCACCTTCCGGTACATTGAATTTGTTGATGATCTGGTCATCTCTTAAACCAAGTGCTTCCTGCATTGCAAGAGTACCTACATGATGGTTGTAAGTATAACCCATATCACTTGGGTCAGATACATGTACAAAACCAACTTTGATGTTTTCTACGGAAACAGCTTCTGTTGCTACTTCTTCTGTTGCCTGACTTTCTTCTGTTGTTGTAGTTTCTGTAGTAGTATCAGCAGCTGCCGGAGTTCCACAACCAACTACAAGACTTGCGATCATTGTTACGCAAAGTAATGCGCTTAAGATTCTCTTCTTCATAATTTCCTCCTCAATCTGTCAAATGAATCTTTGTTAACAAATACCATACTTTTACAAGTACCTTGATATTTTAAATTCATCCACTATTTCCGTCAATGTGCTTTTTCCTAATTTTCCAACAAAAAAAGACCAATTATTGGTCTTTTTTTACATATTTTGTAAGTCTTCAAAGCCAAGCAAGAAAATATAAATTATATTCGAGCTTGCTCGGAATAGTTATAGCACCTGTCTTCCTGCCACATATTTTGCTTTTACATCCGCTTCCTGATTCAGATAAATAAAGCGCTCTAAACGTTCTCCAATGGTCAGACTTTCCTGATCCGGGATACGACTGTCATCCAAAATTACTGCGTCAAATTCGTAATCTTTTTCAAAAGTTCCCACTTTACCAAAGAAGGAACCGCCGCCTTTGGTAGCCATATAAAATACTTCCGGCGCTGTTAAAGGGGGTAACGTATCATCCACAAGACGCCAGCGGAGCTTGGATACCTGAATAGCATGCATCATTGCAACAAACAGATTTTCTGTAGCACCTCCTGCCACATCACTTCCAAGGCCAACATGCAGCCCTTCCTGTAAATATTTACGGATAGGTGCAATTCCCGCCACCACGTTCATATTGGATTCCGGACAATGGGCAATATATACATTCTTTTCTTTCATATCACGAATTTCTTCCTCGCAGGAATAAATGCAATGCGCCATAACGGTAGGACATTCTCCGCCAAAAAGTCCAAAATGAGAGTATGCCTGTCCATAATATTCCGCATAGGGAC
>CAZSBV010000303.1:0-2323 GCA_964605105.1 uncultured Lachnospiraceae bacterium
CATAGGGATGTTTGATCTGATAAATTCCCTTCTGAGTATTATCACGTCCTTCTGTATCAAGAGAAAATACTTTTTCTACGATTTCCAACTGCATCAAATTTTTCAGATAAACACTGATCTTAGCTCTGGAAAATCCTGTATGACGGTGCAAATCATTTAACTTACGTTTGCCATCCGCCAATGCACCTAACAAAGTATTGTATACTGCTGTTTCTCTTAATTCCTCTGCTACATACTGCTGACCGTAATCAAAAAGTTTTTCGTTGCTCTGTAATATAAAATTTTCAATATTTTCCCTTAGAGTGAATTCATCATTAAAATACTGCCATAATCCCGGAACTCCCCCTAAAATGCTGAAAGCTCCAATACTATCTTCTTTCGAAAACAGTGGAAAATGAGCCACAAAATCCTGATACTTCAATTCTTTTATTTTATAAAAACCACTTAGCATTCGGGACAATGCTCCTAATTTACTGACCATGGTATTTTCTACCCAGCCAATGGAAGAACTGCAAAGAACAATAAACATATCATTCTTCTTATCTTCCCGATTAATAAAGTCATAAAGAGCCTCAAAAAAATCATTATCCGTTTTGCACATATTCTGAAACTCATCAATTACAAGAATTTTTTTACTGTCTTTACTCTCTTCTATGACAGCAAATAATTCTTCAAATTCCGGATATTCAGATACAGAAACTCCCATGTCTTCCAAATGGCTTGCCATGAACACTCTCTGCTGTCTTGTAGAACAGGAAATCGCTTCATAATATAAACAATCCTTATCTTCAATAAATTGTTCCAGAAGGGTCGTCTTTCCAATCCCTTTCTGCCCATATACAACTAAAATCTGTGTCCCTGATTTTTCATAATAATCATTCAGATATTGAAGTTCCTTTTCTCGCCCTGTAAACATAGAATTTCCTTTCTTCCTATCTTTTACATAAAGAGCGGCCAAACAACGCCGCCCTTTCTATTTGTATAAATCTACTTTTTAGTAATATATCCCTGTGCTTTTAATAATTCTGCGCAAAGTACAGCACCACCTGCGGCACCTCTGACTGTATTGTGGGAAAGACCTACAAATTTGAAATCATAAACCTTGTCTTCACGAATACGACCTACACTGATACCCATACCATTTTCATAATCAACATCTAAATTAACCTGTGGTCTGTTGTCTTCTTCTAAGTACTGGATGAACTGCTTTGGAGCACTTGGAAGCTCTAATTCCTGTGGAACACCTCTGAAAGCACGTAATTTTTCGATTAACTGTTCTTTTGTAGGCTTTTTGTTAAATTTAACAAATACCGCTGCTGTATGTCCATTTAATACAGGCACACGAATACACTGACATGTGATTACAGGACCTTCCGCCGGTTTGATTACACCGTCTTCAATTTTTCCCCAGATTCTAAGTGGTTCCATTTCAGATTTTTCTTCTTCGCCACCGATATATGGAATAATATTTTCTACCATTTCCGGCCAGTCTTTGAAAGTTTTTCCTGCACCGGAAATTGCCTGATATGTAGTAGCTACTACTTCTACAGGTTCAAATTCTTTCCATGCTGTAAGTACAGGTGCATAACTCTGAATAGAACAGTTAGGTTTTACTGCTACGAATCCTCTTGTAGTTCCAAGACGTTTCTTCTGAAACTCGATAACATTCATATGATCCGGGTTAATTTCCGGCACTACCATTGGTACGTCCGGTGTCCATCTGTGAGCACTGTTGTTAGAAACTACAGGAGTTTCTGTTTTTGCATAATCTTCTTCAATTTTCTTGATTTCTTCTTTTGTCATGTCTACTGCACTGAACACAAAATCAACTTCAGCAGCCACTTTTTCTACTTCATTTACATTCATGACAACGATATCTTTTACTGCTTCCGGCATAGGTGTTGTCATTTTCCATCTGTCACCTACTGCTTCCGCATATGTCTTACCTGCACTTCTTGGGCTGGCTGCAATTGTTGTTACTTCGAACCAAGGATGATTTTCCAAAAGAGAAATAAATCTCTGTCCAACCATACCGGTTCCACCTAAAATACCTACTTTTAATTTGTCACTCATTAATTCCAATCTCCTTCATTTAAGTATTTTTCATTTTCTTCCACTTGTCTTCTCATAATAAGTGCACTCGGAGCCCCATGTGTAAGGCGTTTTTCTACACATGTTTCCAGACTGATTTCTTTGTACACATCCTCCTCAAATACGGAACTGATTTCTTTCAATTCCTCAATACTCAAAGCATCGATGGAAGTATTTTTATCTATACAATAAAGTACCAGACGTCCAATGATTCCATGGGCATCTCTGAAAG
>CAZSBV010000304.1:0-2322 GCA_964605105.1 uncultured Lachnospiraceae bacterium
ATTTTTGCATTAATCATATTCTCACGGTCTCAGCAGTAAATGCTTCAACCTGAATTAAAAAGACACTTTTTACTACTTTAAATTACTAAACTTATTTTCCCATACAAAACTTAGAAAAGATTTCATTTACCACATCTTCTCCAATTTCTTCTCCAATAACATAACCTAAAGAAGAATATGCCCCCATTAAATCAATAGAAAGAAAATCTTCCGGCATGTTATCATTAAGACTTCTCTTAACCATAAGTAAACTATCTAATGTATCCTTAACAGCATCCCTCTGACGTAAGTTGGTTAACATAACTTCATCGTTTATTTTGATGTCACCTTTAAAGAACATATCTTTAATAGTTTCTTCTAATTCCTCAATGCCTAAATTTTCTTTTGTGGAAGTCTTAATTATTTTTACACTATCATCAATTTTATTAAATTTCACATCATATACATTATTATTAAAATCAGAATATTCTTCATTATTTATAACATCTATAGATTTATGAAGATTTGAAATAATTACACTTTCATCTACCACATTATACAAATCAGATTTATTAAGTAAAACAATAACTTTCTTTCCTTTAATTAAATTCATGATTTCTCTGTCATTTTTATCTAAAGGAACAGAAGAGTCTACAACATAAATAATCAAATCAGCATCCACAGCAACTTCTTTTGCTCTTTCGACACCAATCATTTCAACTCTGTCATTAGTATGACGAATACCGGCAGTATCAATGATATTTAATCCAATACCGGAAAGTCTTATACTTTCTTCAATCATATCCCTGGTAGTTCCGGCTATATCAGTAACAATTGCCTTTTCTTCACCAACCAAAATATTCAAAAGAGAAGATTTACCTGCATTTGGTTTACCAACAATAACAGTATTAATTCCATCTTTTAACATTTTTCCATTATCAGCAGTATCATATAATCTTTTTACTCTTTTTATAATACTTTCAACTTTTTCAGTTAATTTTTCATTATATCCTTCCAAACTGATATGTTCCGGATCATCAAGTGCAGATTCTATAAAAGCAATTTCATACAAAATTTCTGCTCTTAAGTCTTTGATTAAATGATATAAACTACCTCGCATCTGTTTCAAAGATGATTTCATAGCAAAATCATTTTTTGCAGAAATCATATCCATAACAGCTTCTGCTTTTGATAAATCAATTCTTCCATTTAAAAAAGCTCTCTTTGTAAATTCACCCGGTTCTGCTATTCTTGCACCATTTTTTATTACAGTTTCTAAAACCTTATTTGTAACAAGAACACCACCATGACAATTAATCTCAACCGTATCTTCTGCTGTATAACTTCTTGGTCCTTTAAAAACTGAAACCATTACTTCATCAAGTAATTCTTCTCCATCATAAATAAAGCCATAATTAATCGTATGACTTTCAAAATCTACAAGTCTTTTTTTACCTGGACTCTTATAAATTCTATTTACAATTTCAATCGACTCATCACCACTAACCCTAATAATTCCAATTCCCGAATCATTCAAAGCAGTCGCCACTGCAGCAATCGTTTCACTCTTTAAAATCATATTAATTCTCCTATCATTACAAAGAAAACATATTAATCTAATTTATTCTACCTATTACATAAAAAAAAGTAAACCTTTTCAGCAAAAAAACTCCCCTAATTAATTAGGGGAGTTCTCTTAAACATGCTATTTTTTTAATGTAACCACTACACGGCGGAATGGTTCATCACCTTCAGAATGAGTAGTTACAAATCTATCATTCTGTAATGCACTATGAATAATTCTTCTTTCATATGGATTCATAGGCTCTAAAGATACACTTCTTTTTGTTCTCTTAACTTTATAAGAAATATTTTTTGCAAGATTTTCAAGAGTATCTTTTCTTCTCTGTCTATAGTTTTCTGTATCAACTTTTACTCTGATATAATTATCAGTTTCTTTGTTAGCAACTAAAGATACAAGATACTGTAAGGAATCTAATGTAGCTCCTCTTTTTCCAATAAGAACTCCCATTTCATCTCCACTTAAATCAATATCCATTGTAGCATTTTCTTCATTATATTTAATGTCAATTACTACAGTCAAATTCATTGCTTCAAAAACTTTATTTAAAAATTCTTTTACAGTTTCATCCACAGAATATTTTACTCTTGCTTTGATAATAGCAGGTTTTGCATTAAAACCTAAAAATCCGGTAGAACCTTCAGTTACTACTTCATACTCTAATTTATCACTTGTTACTACAAATTTCTGACAAGCATTTGTAATACAATCATTTACGGTTTTTGCGGAAAATTCCATAAATTCCATGATTATTTCCCCCT
>CAZSBV010000305.1:0-2314 GCA_964605105.1 uncultured Lachnospiraceae bacterium
AGACACTCCTCTGATTTGCACAAATAAGCTCCTCTTCCATTCTTTTTACCTGTTACATCAAGAACAATGTCGCCTTCTGCAGTTTTTAAGATTCGCATCATTTCCTTTTTGCTTTTCATTTCACTGCATCCAACACACTGTCGCATAGGAATTTTTTTATTCATTATTCTTCATCACCTGCAAAATCTTCTGTTTCATCATAAGATTCTTCATAATCGTAATCATCATCACCATATTCATCCATGTAATCTTCGTAACGGAATCCTGGTGTATCTTTTGCCTGTGTTTCACTCTTAATATCAATTTTATATCCTGTTAATCTTGCTGCAAGTCTTGCATTCTGGCCTGATTTACCAATTGCTAAAGATAACTGGTAATCCGGAACTACTACTTTTGCTGTCTTTTCATCAGGATCGGCAAATACTGCTACGATTTTTGCAGGAGATAATGCGTTCTGAATTAAGTTACCAGGATTTTCATCCCAGTTTACGATGTCAATTTTTTCGCCTCTTAATTCTTCTACAATGGAATTAACTCTGGCACCACTCTGACCTACACATGCACCGACTGCATCTACGTCAGGATTGTTGCTCCATACAGCAATTTTACTTCTGCTTCCTGCTTCTCTGGCAATACTCTTAATTTCTACAGTTCCATCTTTGATTTCTGTAACTTCAGATTCAAATAATCTCTTAACTAATTCAGGATGTGTACGGCTTACTAAGATTCTTGGTCCTTTTGTTGTATTTTTTACTTCAAGAATATATACTTTGATACGTTCTGTTGGTTTAAATACTTCCCCTTCCACCTGTTCACTTTCTGTAAGGATAGCATCGGCTTTCCCAAGGTTTACACTGATGTTCTTACCAACATATCTCTGTACAATACCGGTTACTACATCTTTTTCTTTTTCAAAATACTGATCGTAAATCACGCGTCTTTCTTCTTCACGGATTTTCTGTAAAATAACGTTCTTTGCATTCTGTGTTGCAATACGCCCGAATTCTTTGGATTTGATTTCTACATTAAGAGTTTCTCCTATTTTTGCCTTTTTGGAAATTTTCACTGCATCTTCCAGGCAAATCTGTAATAAATCGTCTTCTACTTCTTCCGCTGTAGCCACTACTTCTTTTTCTGCATAGCAAAGAAAGTCACAAGTTTCTCTGTTAATAGAAACTTTAATATTATCTGCTTTTCCAAAATGGTTTTTACAAGCTGTAATCAAAGAGTTTTCAATAGCTTCAAATAAAGTTTCTTTGCTGATTTCTTTTTCTTTTTCTAACATATCTAATGCTGTTAATAATTCTTTGTTCATTTCATCCTCACATTCTGCCCTTTTGAGGCGGGTTGTTTTCTTTTTCTATTTTCAGAATTTTTAAATATCTACTGAATTTTTAACATCAATTTTCTGAAATGATTTTCTTTATATTTTTTATTTATTAAAAATCGAAAGTTAATCTCACAAGTGCTACATCTGCTTTTGCAAATGTTCTTGTGGTTTCATCTTCCATTTCAATGGTAATATTTCCATCCTGATAATCTGTCAAAATTCCCACAAATTCTTTACATTTATCTATAGCTTTATAAGTACGAACTTCTACTTCCTGTCCCATAGATTTCATAAAGTGTTTTTCTTTTTTCAAAGTTCTGCCTAATCCCGGGCTACTGACCTCTAAGATATAAGCATCTGCAATAAAATCTGCCTTATCCATTTCTTCGGATAATGCACGGCTCACATTTTCACAATCGATAATGTTTACCCCTTCCGGCTTATCAATATAAGCTCTTAAATACCAGTCACTGCCTTCTTTTACATATTCCACATCATAAATTTCTACACCAAAACGTTCTACGATTGGAAGCAGCAGTTCTTCTGTTCTGGCTTCATATGTCTCGCGTCTGGACATTCTGTCACCTTTTCCTTTCTTTATTCAGTTTTTGTTTTAATCTCCATCATACATTTATACTCTTTTTATCCTTTGCTATGCGTGTCCGGATTCATCAGAAATTATCCTTTAGTATATAAAAAGAGTGGACTTTTGCGGTCCACTCTAATGTATGTTGCATATTAGATTATAATCAGTATAGCATTAACTTTTCTTAAAATCAAGCTTTTTCATATCATTATATTGAAATGATTGTCATTATGTTACTTTTCACACCTTAGCCAGCTAAGCTGCGAAAAGTAACCTTTTTAAAAAGCAGACTATTCACATTTACATGATGTCATGCAAAAAAATGAACTCAACAACAAAACACAACCAAAGCAAACACAGGAAGAAAACAACACGACAAAATAAAAAAGCCTTGAAAC
>CAZSBV010000306.1:0-2294 GCA_964605105.1 uncultured Lachnospiraceae bacterium
TCCACAAACGCTTCCACTTTCTTCGCAATCTGATCAAGTCCTGCTTTCCAGAAAGCTTTGTCTGTTAAGTCAATTCCCACCATTTTTCCTGCTTCTTCTGCAGTACAGGTAGCTGTGGCATTTAAAAGTGCATTGTATTTTTCTACGAAAGATGCACCTTCTTTTTCAAATAAGCTGTATAACCCCAAAGCAAATAAATCGCCGAAGGCATATGGGAAGTTGTAGAAACTTAAGTTTGCACTATAATAATGTCCTTTACAAATCCACATTCCCGGATTTAAGTATTCAGGATCTAATCCCTCTCCATAAGCTTCTTTCTGTGCCCATAACATTAATTTATTCAAATCTTCTGCCATTAAGAACTTAGACTGGCTCTGTTCAAATACTGCGGTTTCAAACAAGTATCTGGAATAAATGTCCATAATTACCTGTGTCTGTTCTTTCAAATCATTTTCCAGAAGATTTAATTTTTCTTCTGCGGTTGCCTGTTTTAAAGCATATTCTCCCAAATGTACTTCATTAAATGTAGATGCAGTTTCCGCCACCGGCATAGGATAGTCCTGATTTAAAACTCTCTCATTTTCAATCTGTAAATTGTGGTATGCATGTCCCAATTCATGAGCCAAAGTTCCTACAGAAGAGAAAGAACCATCAAAATTAGTAAGAATACGGCTCTGTTTTAAACATGGAACGCCCCAACAGAAAGCTCCTCCCACTTTTCCTTTCTTCGGATAAAAATCAATCCATTCTTCCTCAAAAGCTCTCGCCATCATATCGGACATCTGTGGTGAAAATTCTTTAAAGCAGGTAGTTAAGTATTCTTTTGCTTCTTCAATAGTATATGTTTTATCTGCTTTTCCCATAGGTGCAAACAATTCATACCATGGCAAGCCATTTTCATGCCCTAACATTTCCGCCTTTTTACGAAGATATTTGCGGAACACAGGTAAAGATTCTTTGATAGCTTCCATCATGGCTTCCAAAGTTTCTCTTTTCAATCTGGATTGTTTTAAAGTCATATCTAAAACAGACTCATGACCTCTCTTGTTGCTAAGCATAGTTACCTGAGTTTTAATATTATTAATAGCAAAAGCTACTCCATCCTGAATCTTTTCATAGGCAGCGACTTCTGCTTCATAGGCTTTCTTTCTCACATCTGCATCCGAGCTGTAAGCTAAGTTTCTTACCTCCGGTAAGGTAATCTGTCCTCCGTCATAATCTACTTTCAAGGTAGATGTCATAAATCCCTGTAATTTATTCCAAGCACTGCCGGCATACATGTCCATGGAAGTAATCATAGCTTCTACTTCATCTGAAAAGAGGTATTTAGCTTCTTCTTTCATTTCTTTTAAACGGAAAGCATATTCCTTTGCCAGTTCGCTGTTTTCCAATACTTTGTCTAAATCTTCAATTTCTGCATACATCTTCTTAATTGCTGCTTCGTATGGTGCATAGTTAGAATATATCTTCTGTAAGCGGCCAATCTGTGCCATTAAATCACCATTAGAAGTATCTACGCTCTGAGCCAGCTCTACATAGCTCATCAGTTTGATATATAACCCGTTTACTTTTTCCTCTTGAAGAAGTAAGCTTTCTACTTTTTCTTTATCACTCTTTGTTTTAGCATTTTCAATCACTTCTGCTGTGGCAGCAACTACTTCTTCAAATGCTTTCACATCTGCTTCATATGTAGGGTCGCTAAGTCCCTGATAAATCACGGATAAATTCCATTCTGTTTTCATTTTTATTGTTCTCCTTTACCAAAAAAGGAGTTCCTGCAAAATACCAATCAAACATATCTTTGCAACAACTCCTTTACTTTTTATTTTACACCAACCACACTTTTGTACAGAACAACAGAAATAAGAAAAATATCACAATAAACACACCTGCTATTACAAGTCCTGCCGCAACTGCTCCGGTAATATAATGCACAGTTTCTTCACCACTCATTTTTTCCTGTTCATACATATGTTGTTGTCTGTGTTCTTCCAATTCTTCCTGATATTCAGGATATTGGAACTTATAGTCATCATTTCTCATATAACCAACACCTTATTTGTCATAAAGGTGACATCTAACCACATGACCATTGCCCATATCGATTTCTTTTGGAACTTCTGTTTTACATCTTTCCATACACTCAGAACATCTTGTATGGAACTTGCAGCCACTTGGTGGGTTTGCAGGAGATGGAATACTTCCTTCCAGAATGATACGGTCTGTTTTAATTTCCGGATCAGGCATTGGAATCGCACTGAACAATGCCTTTGTATATGGGTGAAGAGGATTTG
>CAZSBV010000307.1:0-2289 GCA_964605105.1 uncultured Lachnospiraceae bacterium
TTGTTTTTGCTTTCCCGCCTGGAACAGGGAGTATACCTTCCTATACAAAAAAACAAGCTCGTCCTGTAAAAGGACGAGCTATAAAATTACTCGTTATACCACCTGTTACAATCGTACGTTTCCTCATAACAAACTAAAGCGGAAATTATACGTCCTTCCTTTAACGGTGAAGAACCGGCCTAACCTACTGGAAATCTCTTTCGTTCAGCTGGCAGCTCAGAAGGGATATTCTTATATTTCCTACTCGCATCAGGCTCTCACCGCCCCTGACTCGCTTTGCCTTTTGGAAAAATAATACTGTCTTCGTCAACGCATTAAAAGTAAAATACACCATAAATGCCCTATTTGTCAAGGGTTTTGGTGTATTTTATTGGGAGTGTTTTATTGGGAGCAATTGGGAAATATATGGATAATGCATTTTACATTTTGATTTTTCTCTTCTTGCCACATATTTCCAATTGATGTATATTTGTAATAACAACGAAGAAGGGGGAAGTTCCCATGGCGAAACAGAATTTGACATTATTGACCGATCTTTATCAACTAACCATGATGCAAGGTTACTTCAAAAATAAGGATCAAAACGAAACCGTAATTTTTGATGCCTTTTACCGTTCCAATCCACAGGACAGCGGCTATGCCATCAGCGCCGGTCTGGATCAAATTATCGATTACATCAAAAATCTCCATTTTGATAAGGAAGACATTGATTATTTAACAAGCTTGAATATCTTTGAAAAGGACTTCCTGAATTATTTGGAATCCTTCCACTTTTCCGGTGATATTTATGCTATTCCGGAAGGCAGTGTGATGTTTCCAAGGGAACCTATGATTAAGGTCATTGCTCCTATCATGGAAGCCCAGTTAATTGAAACTGCTATTTTAAACATTATGAACCACCAGAGTCTCATCGCTACTAAGGCATCCCGCGTATGCTATGCAGCCAAGGGAGATGGTGTTATGGAATTTGGTCTTCGTCGTGCCCAGGGACCGGATGCCGGACTCTATGGAGCCAGAGCCGCCATGATTGGTGGTTGTATCGGAACCAGTAACGTTCTGGCAGGACAGCTTTTTGATGTTCCTGTTAAAGGAACCCATGCCCACAGTTGGATCATGAGTTTTCCGGATGAATATACAGCGTTTAAAACTTATGCACAGATGTATCCTAATTCCTGTACTCTTTTGGTAGATACATATGATACTTTGCAGTCTGGTGTACCAAATGCCATTAAAGTATTTCAGGAAATGAAAGATTCCGGTATAGAATTGAAACATTACGGAATCCGCTTAGACAGCGGCGACTTGGCTTATATTTCCAAAAAAGCAAGAAAGATGTTAGATGATGCCGGATTTACAGATGCCGTAATTTCTGCTTCCAACGATTTAGATGAATTCCTGATCGACAGTTTGAAAGCTCAGGGTGCTACCATTACTTCCTGGGGTGTTGGAACTCATTTGATTACTTCCAAAGATTGTCCTTCTTTTGGCGGTGTTTACAAACTGGCTGCCATTATGAAAGAAGACGGTACTTTTATTCCTAAAATTAAACTTTCTGAAAATACCGAAAAAGTGACCAATCCGGGAAATAAAACTATTTATAGAATCTACGATAAAGAATCCGGCAAGATTAAAGCCGATTTAATTTGTCTTGTAGATGATGTATTTGATGAAAATAAACCTCTGATGTTATTTGATCCCGTGGAACCTTGGAAAAAAACAAAACTAACTTCCGGAACTTATACTATGAAAGAACTTCTGGTTCCTGTTTTCTTAAACGGAAAATGTGTATATGAATCTCCTTCCGTTATGGATATCCGCACTTTCTGTCAGCAGGAATTAAATACTCTATGGGATGAAGTAAGACGTCTTGTGAATCCTCATAAGGTTCATGTGGACTTATCACCAAGACTTTATGATATGAAGATTACACTGTTGGATCAATTGGGAGAAAGATAAATTTATTGTATACTTTAATTTTAAAAGGGACTTTCCATCCGGAAAGTCCCCTTCACTTTTATCATATTAAACCTAAATCATACTTAGAATCAACTACACTTCTTTTTTAATTTTGTTCAGCTGTTCATTCAGTTCGTATTTATCATCTGCACTTACTGCTGCACCAGCCATCTTGATTAAGTTATTCAGAGTCATCATGCCCATGAATTCCTGCATTTCTTTACCCATTTCACCACCATCTGGGCTAGACATGGATGCCATTGCGCTTCCGCCCATAGCTTTTGCCATAGCTGCCTGTAAAATAGCTGCTGTCTGAGGATTTGCAGATAATAC
>CAZSBV010000308.1:0-2270 GCA_964605105.1 uncultured Lachnospiraceae bacterium
GAATTCCATCATGTTTACTGTCATTATCTCCTCCGTTATGGATTCCGCATCCGGCAATGATAGTCACATCTGCGCCTTTTCCTACATAAAAATCATTATAGACAGATTCCTGTAAGCCCGCCTGACTGATAATGACCGGAATATGCACACTTTCTTTTTTGGTCTCCGGCTTAATAATAATATCGATTCCGCTTTTGTCCTCTTTGGTTACAATTTCAATATGCTCTGTACAATTTCGTCCTGCACTGGTTCCGTTAGCACGAATATTGTAGGCTCCGGTAGGAATTTCGTGGAGCCCTGCTACCTGTTCCAGTAGTTCTTTCTGTATTGCGTCCATAATATTCCTCCCGTTCTACTGATAAAATCTACAGCTTGCCTGGTCTTCCGCTCCCAAAAGTTCCGGTAAAATATCTTCCTTTTTCCCTTGGGCTTTTACTTCACCGCCGGCAATGACTACAATTTCATCTGCAATATTTAAGATTCTTTCCTGATGAGAAATAATCAAAATGGAACCATGAAGCTCCTGTTTCATATCTTCAAATACCTGAATTAAATTTTTAAAACTCCACAAATCAATGCCTGCTTCCGGTTCATCAAAAATAGAAATGGGCGCACTTCTGGCAAGGCTGATGGCAATTTCAATTCTTTTTAATTCCCCACCGGATAAACTTCCGTCCACGTCGCGGTTAATATAGTCTCTGGCACACAAACCTACCTTGGACAAATATTCACAGGCACCTGCTGCCGGCATATCTTTTCCTGCACCCAGACGAATCAAATCCAATACTTTGATCCCTTTAAATCGAACCGGCTGCTGGAAAGCAAAGCTAATGCCTTTTTTAGCCCTATCTGTAATGGATAAATCTGTAATATCTTCACCATCCAAAATAATCTGTCCGCCACTGGTCTTCTGAATTCCGGAAATCACACGGGCCAGGGTAGATTTTCCTCCACCATTTGGTCCTGTTACTACAATAAACTTATTATCCGGTAAGGTAAGATTTATGTTTTTCAGAATTTCTTTATTTTTATCATTATCCTGCACTGCGCAGGACACATTTTTTAATTCAAGCATTTTAAAGTTTCCTTTTCTTTTGGAGAGTGTCACAGTTTGTAACACTCTCCTTTTCTTTTAAAATTTTAGCTGTTCAAGTAAGCAATCTGTTCTTCTGTAAGAACGTCAATTTTTTTGCCCATAAATGCTAACTTACGAGCAGCTACATCCATATCTACTTCTCTTGGAACGTCCTGAATCATAGTATCCATTTTACCGGCATTTTCTACAATATATTTTGCAGATAATGCCTGAATTGCAAAACTCATGTCCATGATTTCTGCCGGATGTCCATCACCTGCTGCAAGATTAACAAGTCTGCCTTCTGCAAGAACAAAGATCCAATGTCCTTCCGGCATCTTGTAACCCATAATATTTTTACGCATTTCTTTTGACTCTACCGCAATCTTTCTTAAGTTTGCCATATCAATTTCACAGTCAAAATGACCTGCATTACAAAGAATTGCACCATCTTTCATTACCGCAAAGTCTTCTGCATCAATTACCTTGTCACATCCTGTTACAGTTACAAAGAAATCACCTATTTTTGCTGCATCATTCATTGGCATTACTTCAAATCCATCCATAACTGCTTCGATAGCTTTGATTGGATCTACTTCTGTTACGATTACTTTTGCTCCAAGTCCTTTCGCACGCATAGCAACACCTTTACCGCACCAGCCATATCCTGCAACAACTACGTTCTTGCCTGCAACTATTAAGTTTGTTGTTCTGTTAATGCCATCCCATACGGACTGTCCTGTACCATAACGGTTGTCAAATAAGTGTTTGCAATCTGCGTTATTTACACGAACCATAGGGAAACGAAGCTTTCCGGCTCTGTCCATGGCTTCCAGACGGAGGATACCTGTAGTTGTTTCTTCACAACCGCCAAGTACGTTTGGAATTAAATCTGTGTATTCTGTATGCATCATGTGTACTAAGTCGCCACCGTCATCAATGATGATGTTAGGACCCACCTCAAGTACACGTCTGATATGAGAAAAATATTCTTCTTCTGTTGCATCATACCATGCAAATACATTTAAGCCTGCTGCTACTAAAGCTGCTGCTACATCGTCCTGTGTAGACAGTGGATTGGAACCGGTTACATACATTTCAGCTCCACCTGCTGCCAATACTTTACAAAGGTAAGCTGTCTTTGCTTCCAAATGTACGGAAAGTGCAACTTTTTTTCCTGCAAAAGGTTTTGTTT
>CAZSBV010000309.1:0-2268 GCA_964605105.1 uncultured Lachnospiraceae bacterium
CCCTGTTCTTCAATACTGGATAAAACCTGTGCCTTTTTATCTTCCAAATTGCGAAGATAGACCAGTCTTTCATGAAGGTTACGGAGCTGTTCATCGTTTAACGAACCTGTTACTTCTTTTCGATAACGGGAAATAAAAGGAATGGTGTTTCCTTCATCAATCAATCCCACTGCTGCCTCCACCTGCCACTTTTGCACTGATAGTTCTTCTGACAATTTTAATATAATATCCATTTACTTTTCTCCTTTACAAATTCCTTTCCTATTTTAAACATTTCCCATTATTTTTTCAACATCAAAATATACGCAATATATTTATACAATTTTAATTTGTATATAAATGCTGAAAATGTTATACTTTATATACAAAAATAATTAAAAAGAAAATTAAGGTAACTTATATGGAATTTTTTTCAGACGATAATTTAGATACTCAGAATACCGAGAATAAAAAAAATACAAACACTGATGAGCATTCTTCCTACGAAGAATACTTTCAGGGATCACAAGCAAACAATACTCCAAACCCTAATAACCAAAGCAATGACACAAAGCCATTCCCGAATGTATTTGCGCTCTTTGCCAAAAGTTTAGGTATATTTTCCATTTTTTGCGCAATATTCAGCGTATTCTTTGGATCCTTTATCTGCGGTGGGCTTGCCATTTGTTTAGCCATCCTTTCCAAAGGCTACAATACAAAAATGGAAAAGAATGCAATCATCGGTCTGACCGCCGGCATCATTGGAATCGTATTTCAAATCTCTACCTTGGCATTTAGTGTTTATAATATAATACATGTTCCCGAATTTAGAGAACAGTTTAATTCTTTATACGAGCAAATGTATGGTGAACCCGTAGATGATTCTATCAATGAAATGTTAGACGAAATGGGATTACCCTCTCAGGAAGGAGGATACTTATGATCGGTCAAATCAGCGGCTATAATTCCTATACTCCTTATAGCATGGATCCCATATCCGGGATATCCGGTTATGGACAGCTTGCGGGAGTTACCGGCATCCAGTCAGGGAGCGAAGCTCACAAAGTTATCAAAAACCCAAATGAAAGCAACGTAAAATCTGCCGGTAGAAAATCCTCACCTGCGGAATGTGAAACCTGTGCTTCCCGCAAATATCAGGACGGTTCCGACGAACAGGTTTCCTTTAAGACCGCTCAACATATTTCTCCGGAAGCAGCCGCAAGCCGTGTCAGAGCCCATGAACAGGAACATGTAAATAATGCTTACACCAACGCGGCTAAAAACAATGGCAAGGTTCTTTCTGCCAATGTTGCAATCCAAACTGCCATTTGCCCGGAATGTGGACGTTCCTATGTATCCGGTGGAACAACTACAACACAGATTAAATATTACAATGAGGAAAATCCTTATCAGAAAAATTTAAAAGCAACAGACTCTGCAAAATACAAAGGCAGAATGATTGATATTGCCTGCTAAGGAAAAATATAATGCTTGATGTTATTTATACAACAAATTACTAATATCAAGCATCTGTTAATAATAAAGGAGAAGTTTGTATCTAAACACAAACACATTTAAACTATGTACACAAAAAAATCATCAGCCGAATTAAAACAGGTGGCCAGAGGCATTATGATGGGAAAATACCGGAATGCCATTTCTATTTTACTGGCTTCCGATTTAATTATTTCAACTTTATCACTTTTTACAACAACCTCTTCCGATTCCTATGCAGGTATCGCAATCGGATTTGTTATTAATTTTATATTAGTTTTATTCGGAACTATTCTTAGCGTAGGACAATGTTCCTTTTATCTGAATGTTGCCTGTGATGGACCATACCAATTTTCAGATTTGTTTACCGGTTTTAAAGTACATCCGGACAAAACCATTATTACGCAGCTGATTATTCAGTTACTTACAGCTCTTCCACTGGTTCCTGCGATAGTGGTAATGGCAATCGCTGTTTACGCAGATGAAATGATTATGCTCTTTTTACTTGCATGTCTCCTTTTGATTCTGGGGACCGGTATTTCCTGGTGGATTAGTTTAAAATACTCTCAGGTCTATTACTTATTATTAGATTTTCCGGACTATAGTGCCACAGAATTATTAAAAATGAGTTGGAAGCTGATGAAAGGAAATGTAGGACGTTTACTCTACATGCAAGTTAGTTTTATCCCTATGACACTGGCAGGACTTTTAAGTTTTGGAATCGGTCTTTTATTTGTACTTCCGTACCAAAATATGACTTATACTTTATTTTATTTGGATTTGATTCAGTCCAAT
>CAZSBV010000310.1:0-2257 GCA_964605105.1 uncultured Lachnospiraceae bacterium
ATCCTTTAGTTTTAGCACCCATGGCAGGAGTAACAGACCTGCCTTTTCGTTTATTATGCAAAGAACAGGGTGTAGGTCTGATTTGCATGGAAATGGTCAGTGCCAAGGCTATTTATTATAGAAATAAAAATACGGAGAGTCTGCTTGAAATTCATCCGGATGAAACTCCGGTATCTTTGCAGCTATTCGGTTCTGATGCGGATATTATGAGTGAAATGGCAAAGAAAATTGAAGAAAGGCCGTTTTCCATTCTGGACATCAATATGGGATGTCCGGTACCGAAGGTAGTAAATAATGGAGAAGGCTCTGCGCTGATGAAGAATCCGAAGCTGGTTCATGAAATTGTATCCAAAATGAGCAAAGCCATCAGCAAACCTGTTACTGTAAAAATACGAAAAGGATTTGATGAAGAACATATTAATGCAGTGGAAATTGCCAAAATTGCGGAAGATGCAGGGGCAGCAGCCATTGCAGTCCATGGAAGGACCAGGGAACAGTATTATTCCGGAAGGGCGGACTGGGAAATCATTGCCAAAGTAAAAGAGGCTGTATCCGTGCCGGTCATTGGTAATGGAGATGTAACGGATGCCGACAGTGCTTTAAGAATGATGAAAGAAACTGGCTGTGACGGCGTTATGATTGGAAGAGCAGTACAGGGAAATCCTTGGATTTTCCGGGAAATTCTATCCCAGATCAATGAGGGGAAAGTGCTCCCTCGTCCAACCATGGAAGAAATGAGGGATACTATAATACGCCATGCAAAATTGCAGTTGGAATATAAAGGCGAGTATACGGCGATTCGTGAAATGCGAAAGCATATCAGTTGGTATACCACAGGACTTCCGGGTTCTGCCAAATTCAGAAAGCATGTGAATGAGATGGAAACCTTGGAAGAGTTAATTGAGACTGTGGAGAAGTTGTTTAGGGTATAATTAGCAGGAGATGTACAAAAGTAGCGTTGTAAGATAAACATGTCTTTGCAACGATTGGGAGATAAAAATGGCAACCATAAGTGTATGTATGATTGTAAAAAATGAAGAAAAAGTACTGGCAAGATGTCTGGATAGTTTGTCCGGGCTTTGGGAAGAATTGATTATTGTGGATACCGGTTCTACAGATGCGACCAAGGAAATTGCCAAAAAATATACGGATAAAGTCTATGATTTTCCATGGACAGGAAATTTTGCTGATGCCAGAAATTATTCTTTTTCCAAAGCAAATTGCGACTATATATATTCCGCAGATGCGGATGAAGTTCTGGATAAAGAAAACAGAGAAAAGTTTTTGATATTGAAAGAAGCACTGTCTTTGGAAAATGAAATAGAGATTGTACAGATGTATTACGGGAATCAGTTATCCCAAAACAGCATTTATAATTTTGACAAGGAATATCGTCCGAAGTTATATAAGAGACTTCGGAACTTTATATGGCAGGAGCCCATTCATGAGGCAGTTCGTTTAGAGCCGGTAGTTTTCGACAGTGATATCGTTATCTGGCATAAACCTCACGGACAACATGGAGCCAGAGATTTGGCCTATTTTGAAAAAATGATTGCGCAGGGAGAAAATCTGTCGGAAAGAATTCAGGATATTTATTTACGGGAATTATATTTTATCGGAGAGTTGCATAATCTGAAAAAGGGACATGATTATTTGGTAAAAATCAGTGAGAGTGAAAATCCGGAAAGCGATCTGTTCCAGAAGGTAATTGCTATTCTGTGTAAAGAAGCCCGACTTCTTGGAAAAGAGAGCGATGTTTTGAAATATTCCTTGAAAGGAGTAGCCAGTCAGGGAAGTAGTGAATTGTGCATGGAATTGGGACATTATTTTTATGAAAAAGAAGAATGGTCCGAGGCAGTTATCTGGTATTATAACGCAGCCTACGAAACACCATGCCAGATGAGTTTAAAGGCAGCCACTTCAGAACCGTTGACACAGATTATTTCCTGTTATGAGAGGATGAATATGCCGGAGATTGCAGAAGAGTATAGAAAGCAGTTGGGGAACATACAAGATGTAGACAATTAAGAAGGTTAAGAAAGGAACTTAATGTAAAAACAAAAGTGCCTACCTTGACACTGATAGTAAAAGTGGTTATAATAACTCAGTTATGGAGGGTATTGTTAACTGATGTTTGATGCAGGTTAACAATTGAAAATAAAAAGAGAGAGGACGACATAATGGAAGCAAAGAAAAATATCTTAACCTACGAAGGGTTAAAAAAATATGAAGAAGAATTACAGGAATTAAAAGTAGT
>CAZSBV010000311.1:0-2252 GCA_964605105.1 uncultured Lachnospiraceae bacterium
TAACACACAGAGCACCGAAAGCAACTACAATTACACCGTAACGAATCATATTCTGAGACAATACATACTTACTGGCTCCGTCTCCCATATCCATTGCCCTCTCCAATCCCCACCACATGTGGACAGCTGCAGCCAAAGCAAGAATAATGCCAATCCATAAGCCTATCGTAAAATACATCTTATCTTTCATAAAACAAATCCCAATCACTTCTACAAGTATACCATAAAATAAGATTCCTATTAGAAGTTCTTTTAGGGTTTCACTTATTTTTTTTACATTTTCTTTCATTTTTATCCCTAGCTTTCCTTTTTATTCTCCTTTTTCTGATTGCTTCCATACATTTTCGAAGGCATTTTATCTTTTCCGCCCGAAATTTTCTGTGCTAATATATATACATTTCTTCCGCCTGCCAAGGCTCCAATAAAAAAGAAGATAATAAATAAAAAGGATGTGTTTAATTTCTCATCCAGTAGGTATCCCAAATAAGAACACATACAAATAGGGACTAACATATGAATGGTAAACTGGCTTATCATACTTAAAGACCGAACTACACTACTATTATCTTTCACACATTACTCCCTTCTTAATTTGTTATTATTCAGAGCCATCTGTAAGATTTTCCAGCTTGCTCTGAATAGTTATCTATTTCTTTAATAGAAAATATGTCCTCCAATTTGGATTCCGGTAAGTCCTGGAATTGGAGTCCTGAAATATACACAGTTCCCTACGTTTGTCTGTCCTGCCATAGCTTCATCCGCTGCTTTGTAACAAGCTGCCGTTGCTCTGTTTTCCGCCAGAGCCAGCGCCAGTCTTCCACTTGCCACTGGCGAAAACTGTGACTTTTGATAGATGACTCCTGTCACAGTATTAGGATACACGCTACTTAGAACTCGATTAATAACTACAGCTCCTACAGCCAATTGTCCGGCATAAGACTCTCCTCCAGCTTCGCAATAAATAAGATTAGCTAATAAATATCTGTCACTTTCTTCAAACTGCACTTCCGAAATATCTCTCCAACTGGATTGTGCCGCCAATTTAGATAATGCCTGTTCTTCTGCCAGTTTCTTCTTTAAATATTCAATATTAGCTTCCTGCTCTTTGATCTGTGCTTCATAAGCCAATGCTTGGGCTTCTGCATCAGAAATCTCGTTTGCGGTAGCTGAAATCTCAGAAGTAGTCTGTTGTACATAAGAATTCACTTTCTTCTTTTCTGCCTTTACCTGTTCTCTCAGGGCATCCAGCTCTTCTTTTTCTTTTTTCAGTTTCGCCTCTTCTTCCTGGATTCGAATACGTGTAGCTTCGTATTCATCCAGTTTTTGTCTGTCATAGGCAGCTATCTGCTCTACATAATCTGCCTTATTTAACGCCTCAGCCAAAGAACCCGAGCCAAGCAAAGTTTCCAGAAGTGCATAATCACTTCTTTCATACATAAAGCGTATTCTCGTTTTCATACTTTCGTACTGATGCTCTTCTGTTTCTTTTGCTTCTGCCAATTCTTCTTCTGTAATCTCAATCTCAACTTCTTTGTCTTCAATCTGTTGCTCCAGATCATTCAGATTATTACTTACAACAGTGAGTTTTTCATTTAAATCTGCCAGCTGGTCTTCCAGACTGTTCTTTTCTTCTTTTAAACCTTCCAGATTTTCCTTGGTTTCATCTAATTGAGACTGTGTCTGCTTTTGTTCTTCCTGTGCCTGATTTAATTTTTCCTGAGTAGAAGTGGCGTATACAATTCCTGCCGGTAGGCTGGTCAAAAATAAAACAAAAGCCAGTACCAACAGTAGGCTCCGCCTCTCTGCTGCTTTCATATAAATCTACCTTCCTATTACAATTCCATTTTGATACCACGGCCGGTACGCTGGTATTTCCGGTATTCTACACCAGCTGCATCAAACATTTTTCTGGAACATATATTAGACGGAGTATTTGCATATTTATCATCATCATAAATAACGGTTTTGATTCCGCTTTGAATGATTGCTTTCGCACATTCATTGCAAGGAAAAAGTGAAACATACAGTTTCGCACCTTTTAAACTGCCGCCACGGTAATTTAAAATTGCATTCAATTCACTGTGAGTCACATAGGCATATTTGGTATCTTCCATATTCCCGTCTCTTTCCCATGGGAACTCTTCGTCAGAACATCCAATAGGAAATCCATTATATCCCATAGATAAGATTTTATTATCTTCACTTACAATGCAGGCACCCACCTGTGTATTTGGGTCTTTGGAACGCATACC
>CAZSBV010000312.1:0-2246 GCA_964605105.1 uncultured Lachnospiraceae bacterium
ATGATAGCAATCAGCTTGCTGTCCTCAAAAAAACCAATATAGTATTTTTGTTCCTTTGGAATCCCCGGAGGAGTAATTTCTAAATCACGCTCTATCAATTCGACAGAAATATCTTTTCCGCAATATTCATAATACTGTGTATTACGCTTACAAAAATTGTAAATCATTTCCACATCATCTATATTAAGTTTTCTTACATTGTATATTTTTGAAAGCATTCTAAGTTCTATTTTTTTCACACAAAAACACCACCAATTTGATTTTGTATTATTCGAATATATTGATAATATATCCATCAATGGTTGTTAAACTACAAGTTTTTCCACCCCAAGGCTGAGTTACAATCTCTGTAATCTTATCCCAGCCATTTGAAATAATATAATCATACATTTTTTCAATGCCCTTAACTTGCATAAATGAAATCGCACGTGGTTCCGGTGTTCCGCAAAACATTTGAAAACCTGTGAACGGTGCTAAATGTACCCATTCCACTTCTGGTAACATGTCAAAAACCACACCATAACAACCATTTCCATCGTTATCTCTTTCAACAATATTACTGTACCAACCTAATACATCTTCAAACCACTTAGCAGTTTTATCCATATCCATTGTTAGATATATAGGAGCATTTTCTTTAACAAAATATCCTTTTTCGCTAAATTTACTCATTTCAAACACCTCACCAAATTTCAAATTATAAACGACTTTATCCTATAATATTTTAACCTGTAAATCCTTTCGTGGTACAATTCTCTGATACTTTACATCCGGGTAGCCTATTACAAGACAAGACACAACTTCATGACCTTTTGGAAGCTGCAACATCTTTTTTAGTTTTTTGCTCAATTTGGTACAGATTACAAAAAATCCACTGTATAGAACGCCCAACCCCAGATTATAAGCCATAAGTTCCATATAAGAGCTTGCGAGTCCTGCATTGATGCTACTCTTACTTGAAACCACGATTACTACCGGTGCACCCTTGAAAAAGAAGTCATCCGAAATTTCAATCCTTTTCAGTAAATCCACAAAGGGTGAGCCAATCTTTTTGCCTTTTCGGAACAGCTTTACGCAAAGTGCTTCTGCTTCGTTTTGCTTGCTCCCCAAAACTGTGAACATAACATTCTGTGCATTTCCTCCTGTAGGACAGTAACGCCCCGCTTCCAGAATCTTTTGTAATTTTTCTTCTTCAACATTCTGCGCTGTGAAATGGCGGATCGATCTTCTGCTTTTCATAGCCGCCAAAAGCTTATCGCTGTCAAATTCAGTCATAGGAATAATAGGCTCGTCAACACAATCATAGCCTGCTATTTTGACCGCATTCTTCGGACAGACGGCAAAGCAGTGACCACATTCAATACAACCGCTTTCTACCGCTTTCGCTTTGTTGCTTTCAAGATAAAGATGTGCATTCGGACAATCATGTACGCACAGTCCGCAACCGATGCACTTTTTCTCGTCGATTATTATAGGATTCATAGTATTCGCCTCCAAATTCGGATATTTTAATCATGATTCTTCATTTACAGTTCAGTCGGCATGCTCAACCAACAGATGGCATACACGATACTTTATCGCTTCAACAAACTAAATTTGTTTATGCTAAGTTACTATCAATATAATCTATATATGATTTTTTATTAACTGTATCTGTATTATTTATATACCACTCCAATGCTTCTTTTAAGCCCTCTTTTAATGGCATAACATCTTGCATTAACTCATATTGCTTTGAAACATCAAGACAATATTCATAATTATAGAAACTAAAATAGTTTCTTTGTTCAATATCTTCGTACACATTGGAAAATTCAGCTTGTTTTCCAATAATCTGATAACAAAGTTCAACCCACTCACGAATAGAAACTGTATCTTTATTTCCTACATTAAAAATGTGTTGTTGCGGTTTGTTTTTCAAAAGAATGTCTATAAATCTACATAAGTCATAAATATGGAAAAATTGCAACTGCATTTCACCATCTTTTGGCAGGTAAAATTTCCTATCAGACAAAGCACAATCAAAAACAAAAGCTTCCCTATACACATTATTCATTGAGCCATACAAATATGGTGGTCTCAAAATATATGCATTTGAATTTCTCTCTAATAAAGTGTTTTCTGCTTCTATTTTATCCGTTCCATATTTGCCCCAATATTTATTCAACGCTAATAGAGTATCTTCTTTGAATGGTTGTGTAGCATACTCAGGATATACTGCACTTGAACTAATTAGGATATAATCT
>CAZSBV010000313.1:0-2237 GCA_964605105.1 uncultured Lachnospiraceae bacterium
ATTGCAACAAAGATGGAAGAGAAAGAACTGACACAGAACCATCTGGTGGGACGAGTATGGATGGAACTTACCGGAAAAAAGAGTCACGTAAGACAAAGCGCCTGGTATGAGGGAAGTGCCGTGGTTTATGGGAAGAATCCGAAGTACCATATTTTTCATTATTCCTGCTACAAATATCTGATGAATTATCGTAAGAGAGCGGTGTGGAGAAGGCAGTATGGGAGTAATTGAGAGGATTTAAGAGAAGAAGCTATCTAATGACGTTGTGGGTGAAATTAATAGGACGTGTGATGGATTTGAGACAAGAACAGATATTGGAGACAAGCTATGGAATGGATTAGGAAAAAAATTGAAGATAGTCAGATAAAACAATATTTGTTTGTGATTTCGGAGCTGACAGGAAGAGAACTGAAACGAAAATATTCCAGAAGTAAACTGGGAGTTATCTGGAGTGTGCTGAATCCGTTACTGAATATGATTGTATTATCCTTGATATTTTCGACCATGTTCAAACGATCCATTGAAAACTTCCCTGTTTATTACTTGTGTGGATATGTGTTGTGGTCGCTTTTTACGACAGCAACCAATACGGCTATGACAGCTTTAGTAGATAATAAGCAGATGCTAATTAAGGTGAAAATACCCATGCAGGTGTTTGTAGTGTCCAGAGTATATACAGCACTTGTGAATTTTGGGTATTCTCTGATTGCGTTTGTGCCTATTTTACTTATTTTTAAAGTGCCATTGAAATGGCCTATTTTGTTCATTCCGATAATTGTAATTTTCCAATTAATGTTTACATTGGGATTTTCTTATATTCTCAGTGTCAGCTATGTGTTCTTTGGTGATGTGAAGCATTTGTATGGAATTGTATTGACACTTTGGATGTACTTGTCGGCAATTTTTTATCCAACAGAAAGTCTTCCTACAGCCATGAAAACTGTGGTGGCAAATAATCCTATTTATACGTATATTGATGGATTGCGTTGGATTATTTTGGAAGGTGTTTTACCGCCGGTAAATACCATGGTGAAAATGGTGATTTGGAGTGTATCGGTTTATTTTATCGGAACACATATTTTTAACAGCAGTAAAAATAAAATTATGCAGAAATTGTAGATGGGAAATACCATGAGAAAATTTATCAGGTCAGGAATGTTTGGGTTATTGTTTCTGCTTTTGGGATTTGGAAGTGCAAAAGCAGAAGTTTATGCCGAGGGAGCAACCGCGTATTTTGGAACTGAAGAAGGATATGAATGGAATGTGGGAGAAAAATCTCCCATAGGATTTTATCTGGCAAGTGAAGATGGAAAGTTAACAGAAGTAGAACTAATCGTTATTTACGATCCTGAGGTTTTGGAGTTTAAAAGTCAGAATGATGGTGATGTCACGGTTTTAGCGGATGGAAAAATTGCTATAAATCAAAAAGGAAATATTGGTGATACCTATAAAAAGATTGTTCAGTTCCTTCCACTGGTATCAACGGATACAGTTGTAGAGATTACTCAGGCAACAGGAAAAACAGAAGATAAAGAGGTCAGCTCAAAGGGAACAGTCAGTGCGAAAGTTACCATTCCTATGGAAGAGGGATGTGGACTTAGAAGTATAGAAATCAATGGGGAAAAATTAGAGGGCTTTGAATCTAAGAAGCAGGACTATGAGTTAGAAGTCGGACATGAAGTAGAAGAACTTATGGTAACGGCCACTGTTTTTGATGAAATAGAGGTAGAAATATCAGATACCAAATTGGCAACAGGTACAAATCAGATATATATCACTACTACAAATGAAAGAAAACAGAAGGCCAGGTATACGCTCAATGTAGTTAGGAAAGAAGAAGTCGTTGAAGCAGATGATGCGGTAGCGGATGGTTCCGCAGAGGATTCATTAGATGAAGTGTCAGTAGGAGTGATGCCGGAAAATAGTGGTGAGAGTGTTGGTGGAAATACGGGAATTGCTGAAAGTAATCAGGAGAACGTGGGTAAAAATGTAGGATTAACAGAAAGCATTGATATAGTGGAGAACGACGAAATTGGGGCAACAGGTGGAAGCAGTGCAGAAGAAAAGAGCGCATCCTGGAAACAGAATCTTCTGAAACTTGCAGTTGTTCTGGTGGGAATTCTGTTAGTGTTTGAAATTACTCTACTTGTAATACGAATCCGAAAACAGCAGAAAAGAAGATTAAAAAGACAGGAAGAACAGAAAGCCAAAATAAAAAATGCTGAATTTGAAATAGA
>CAZSBV010000314.1:0-2234 GCA_964605105.1 uncultured Lachnospiraceae bacterium
CAACTTTTGTCCATACCTTGATATTTCCTCATTCTTTAATGTTAAATGAATATTATTTTGACTTTTATTTTGGCTGCTTTCCAAAATATGCCGCAATACCACCATCCACATAAAGAATCTGACCATTGACAAAATTAGAAGCGTCAGATGCCAAAAATACAATCGGTCCCATCAGATCTTCCGGTTCGCCCCATCTGCCTGCCGGTGTTTTTGCCATGATAAACTGATCAAAAGGATGCTTGCTTCCGTCCGGCTGTACTTCACGAAGCGGCGCTGTCTGGGGTGTTGCAATATACCCCGGTCCAATGCCGTTACATTGAATATTATATTCTCCGTATTCAGCAGCAATATTTTTAGTAAGCATTTTTAAACCGCCTTTTGCAGAAGCATAAGCAGATACGGTTTCACGTCCAAATTCACTCATCATGGAACAGATATTAATTATTTTCCCGTGTCCTTTTTTTATCATTCCTGGGATGACTGCTTTGGAAACAATAAACGGTGCATTCAAATCAATGTCTATTACCTCTCTGAAATCCTCTGCACTCATTTCGATCATTGGGATACGCTTAATGATTCCGGCATTGTTTACAAGAATATCAATTGTACCTAATTTCTCTGTAATTTCCGCAACCATCTGCTGTACGTCTTTTTCGTTCGTAACATCACAAAGATAGCCGTGGGCTTCGATTCCTTTTGCTTTATAATTCTCCAATGCTTGTTCCATATGTTCTTTTCCACGGCAATTAAATGCAATCTTTGCCCCCGCCATTGCCAGGGCTTCTGCCATAGCAAAGCCAATTCCATAAGCTGCTCCTGTAACCAATGCAACCTTGCCTTCTAATGAAAAGTTTATATACGATGACATTTTCTCTTCTCCTTCTTACATTAAATCCTGCATTTCTACAGCATCCATATCTCCAAAGTCTTGATTTTCTCCTACCATGCCCCAGATAAAAGTATAATTTCTAGAGCCGCTTCCGGCATGTATTGACCAGCTTGGAGAAATGACCGCCTGCTCATTTCGTACTACAATATGGCGTGTTTCTTCCGGTTCTCCCATATAATGCATTACAAATGCATCTTCCGGTAATTCAAAATATAAGTATACTTCCATTCTTCTGTCATGTGTATGACATGGCATCGTATTCCATACACTTCCCGGTTCTAAATGTGTCATTCCCATAACTAATTGACAGCTTTCTACCTGCCCCGGGAGAATATATTTACAAATAGTACGATGATTGGAATCTTCCAAACATCCTAATTCTACTTTATTTTCATCCTTAACAATAACAACGCCTTCTTCCGGCTCTCCTTCCGGTCGAATTAAAACCGTCGGATAAGCGGTATGTGCCGGCGCACTGTTTAAATAAAATTTTGCCGGTTCCATTGCATTGTCACTTGCAAAAGAAATTTCTTTTGCGCCCATTCCAATATACATTCCTTCTTTATGAAGTACTTTGTATACTTTTCCATCTATTGTGACAGTTCCACTGCCCCTATATTTATAATGCCCATTTCTCTTCTCTGAAGGAAATATTCTGCTCGAAGTTCTCTTCCTGCTTCAAGAACAAGACTCTCATGTACTGGCATCACTCATCCGGTTATGATTCTATCAATATGACTATATACCAGTTTTATATCATCACTAAAAAAAAGTTGCGGAATTAAAAATTCCTCTCTCAAACGTTCTGTTGTATAATGCTTCACATCTTTTGGAGATACTGCTGTTCTCAATTCCATATTTTTTTCCCTGTTTATTTTAATATCTTTAATCTATTAACACAAAGGTTCACTTCTACCGTAAACTGTTCTTAAAATTACAGTAACTATTGGGAGTAAACTCTAAAATTTTACAGAGTTCCTTATGAATTCGCTTAGCTCTGAATAGTTACATTTTATGTAAAAACGGCTGTTGCAAAATAGAAAATCTCTGTTGATGATCAGTCTACATATCACTTTGAAATTCTATTTTGCACAGCCTAAATATCAACCGTTACTTTTCACGCCTTACGGCTAAACTGCAAAAAGTAACCTTCAATCTTCTTATTCGATTGGTAATTTAAAGTAATTCTTAGCGTTATTGTAAGAAATACCTTTCACGATTTCTTCTAAGATTTCCATATCTGCTGGATATCTTCCGCTTTCTACCCAGCCACCGATTAAGTTACACATAATACGACGGAAATATTCATGTCTTGTGTAAGATAAGAAACTTCTGGAATCAGTAA
>CAZSBV010000315.1:0-2227 GCA_964605105.1 uncultured Lachnospiraceae bacterium
TCCGGCTCATCTCCCAATGGACCTTTTCCGGTATCAAAATAACTGAAAGTCTGTAATGTAACCCTGCTCATATAAGCATTCATGGCTTTCAAATTCCCATCAAGTAATGCTTCTATAAAATCATTATAATCTGCTTTCGCAGTCCGGAACCAATCCTTCACCAGGCTGCGGAACATTTTCTTTACTTCATAATTCGTGAGTGCCAGTTCATACATGACATCTTCATCCTCTACAAGATCTTCTCTATCATAAGATAAAATTTTCAAATATCCGCTGGCTGCCAAAAGACTCCAAACAGCCTCCTCATTATCACCCAATCTGTTATATACAATCTGTTCATCTATAGGACACCATATGTGCTCTCCCTGAAGCAGTTTCTCGAAAGATATTTTAATCCTCCGATTACCTTCCCGTATTAACTTTCCTACCAGACTATTGGCACTGGTATTTGCCCAATAACTACTATACTTTTTCTTATCTAAAAAATTTAAAATAGACCAGGGATTATAAATATCCCGATGTTCGCCAAAAACAAATCCGTCATACCAGAATTTTATTTTTTCTTTTTCTTCTTCCAGTTCAAAATCGTCCAATGCAGCAAACACTTCTTCTTCGGTAAAACCAAACGATGTAGCATACTTATCCGAGGTCATTGTTACTACTTCAAGATGATTCAAATCCGAAAATATAGATTCCCGACTTACACGTGTAATTCCCGTCATAACCCCTCTGTCAAGCCATGGATTAGTCTTAAAGGTAGAATTAAACATGCTTCTGGTAAAAGAAACCAATTCTTCCCAATACCCATGAACATAAGCTTCCTGCATAGGAGTATCGTACTCATCCAATAAAATAATTACCTTTTTTCCATAATAACGACACAGATAATCTGACAACTGATAAAGTGCCATAGGAGCATCCTTTTCACTCATCTCATAAGTCATCTGCCCAAAATACTTTAATTCTCCTTCAGATAAAACAGAAGCTTCTTTCAAAAAGGCATATTTTTCATACTGCTTCATTAAAATCTGTCGAATGCGGTAGCATGTTGTTTCATAATCCGGCTCCTTAATATTCGCAAAAGACAAACTAATTACCGGGTAAGTCCCTTGTAACTTTCGATACTTCTCCTCTTCCCAGATGGAAAGTCCCTCAAACAAATCACCTCTGTTCGCATAATCTACGGAAAAAAAGGTTTCCACCATACTCATATTTAAAGTCTTACCAAAACGACGCGGACGGGTAATCAATGTAACACTATCTCCGCTTTCCCACCACTCTTTAATAAATGGTGTTTTATCTATATAAAAATAATTGTTTAATCTTACAGTTTCATAATCCTGTATCCCTATTGCTACTGTCCTTGCCATCTTTACCTCCCGATAAAAGCAACATACAAAAAATTCTTATTCTAAGTATAACAAAGAATAAGAATTTTAGGCAACTAATATACTTTATTAACATGAAAAATCTAGTTCAAGAAAATTTTGATTATTTCACAGTTATAAATAAATTTCTATATCAACATCTTTCGTCCTGTGTGCGCGATGTTAAATTTATCTTTATTAACCATAAAATAGAGTGTTGTCAAATTTTCACCCAGATATCCGATATATCTGTCAGCTCGCTCACTTCCTTTGGATAATTCTTCTGTGCGCATCAAAATAGGGAATAGCCAATTACAATAATCTTTAAATACCTGTTCCTTCGCAATCAACATATTAAAATTATAAAAATACTGACCTTCAAAAACTTCTTCAAATTTATTCAGATAATCTGGTTCCATTTCCTGTAATGCCTGCATCATGGCATCCCAGTCTGACTCTTTTAAATATCTCTTATGATGCTCCTGAATATTTGGATAATGTACTGTCGGATAAGGTAAAATAACATCTATTTCTCCCTTACGCAGTCTATACATATCTTCTTCTTTCACATCAAGCATACGCCTGTAATGAAACAATCCTATGTATTCACTACTTATATGTTTACTAAGCCAATACATTGCTGTAAGTTCACAATAATTTACATTTTTAGCAGATATATTATCTCCCCTATGATCTTGTAATGAAGCAATACAAACATCCGTTAATACTGCCCCTGCCTGAACAGGATGTACCCACTGAGGAATATTATAAATTCCTTTTAACTCTCTGTCCTTATAAAATTTAGACATTCCTACAAACAATTCCGCCTTCTCTACTCCCCGTGGAAAAGATGACAAGAC
>CAZSBV010000316.1:0-2219 GCA_964605105.1 uncultured Lachnospiraceae bacterium
AAATAACCTATCTTATATTCATCATAACAAAATTCACCTTTCTTCAACTTCTCCCTACTCCCCCATTCCCCCATTCCCCACCTTTCCTCCTTTCACACGCCTACAACAAAAAAAGACTAACGCAACGTCCATTTTCCTGAACGTCACATCAGTCTTTAAATTCCCCTTCTGAAATCCCTTAAATAATATTACCAAAATATCATCAAATCCGGAATTTTAACAATTTTAGATTACCTACTTTTCACGCCATGCATGCTTATTTCTTCCTAATGCATATGCGACTTTTCCCAACGCTAATCCTCCAGTTTATACCCCAATCCCCAAATGGTCTTAATCAAATTCCCTTTTTCACCCATTTTACTTCTCAATTTTTTCACATGGGTGTCAATGGTTCTGGCGTCGCCGAAATAATCATAGTTCCATACGTTATTAAGAATTTTTTCTCTGGAAAGGGCAATTCCTTTATTTTCCATAAAGTAAGTTAAAAGCTCAAATTCTTTATAGCTTAATTCTATATTTTCTCCATCTATAATTACCATATGCGCATTTTTGTCCAGTTGAATTCCTGCGAATTCCATAATATTGTCTTCCTCTTTATTCTGACTGCGTCTGAGAATTGCTTCAACTCTTGCAACCAGAATCTTAGGGCTGAAAGGTTTAGAGATATATTCATCCACTCCCAAGTCAAATCCTTTAAGTTCGTCCTTTTCGTCTCCGCGGGCAGTCAGCATGATAATCGGTACTTTAGAAGTAGTTCGAATTTCTTTACACACTTCCCATCCATCCATTTTGGGCATCATAACATCAAGGATAATCAATTCAATATCCTTATGTTCATAAAACTTGTCCATCGCTTCGTTTCCATCGGATGCTTCTATAACAAAATAACCGGATTTAGTCAAAAAATCTTTTACCAGCTTGCGCATTCTGGATTCATCATCAACCACTAATATTTTAACTGTTTCCATACCCTGCTCCATTCATAATATATAAATTAAAATGATTATAATAGGAAATTATGTTTATTCTGTGAACATGTGAACTTACTTAAGTCACACTCTTTTTCTTTAATCCTGCCTTACAACCTCAAACTATTCCAACCTTAACTCAGCTTCTTTTTCACGAATAATGGCTTCTCTTTCTTCCAATTCCTGTTGCCATATAGAATATTCATTTTCTATTTTATACCGATAATTTAAGATATTAACATTTTCACCTATGATGGTAATTACAAACATTCCAATTACAATAATAATCAAAGCAATATTAGCCCATAAGGAAAATCTTAACATTTCTTTGGTACCATCATTGTTTTCTTTTACTTGAAAAACACGAACAGGCTTATTATCTTCTTCTTTTGAAAAAACTTTATAAAGAGGAATCCCACTAATATTCTCTTCCGGCATTCCTCGTTTTATCATCTCATTCCGCATTTTCTTCAAGAATTCAAAACCAGCCGGTGTTTTAAATAGCTTATCTTTAATAGCTTTGTTATATATTTTTAATGTAGTCTGTATATCATCGTAATTAATTCTTGATTCCAGATATTCCGCTGTATTCTTCTCCTCTTTCGCCAGTTTTACATCATCTTCATTCCCATAAAGATATCCATCTACAATTAATCTTTCTTCATTTCTCATAAGACATATCTCCAAATATATTTGATAGAGTAAGTATATCATACTTTGTCTCTTTCTGACAAAAAAACTGTCACACTTTCGTGTGACAGTTTTCAAATCATCTTTAAAAGAACTCAGTTTATGCAATTATTCATCTAATAACCTGAACTGTTCAACCATTGCTTTTAAGTTTTCAGACTGTGCTAAAAGTTCTTCACTTGTTGCAGAAGTTTCCTGAGCTGCTGCGGAGTTGTTCTGAACAACATCTGCAATCTGTTCAATACCTACACGAACCTGAGACATTGTTTCTGCCTGTTCTCTGGAAAGTTCGCTTGTTTCCTGAGAAGCGTCTGCCAGGAATTTGATACCTTCAATAACTTCCCCTAAAGCACTTGTAGTTCTTGCTGTAATTTCATTACCATTATTGATTTCCTGTAAGGATTTAATAATAAGGTTCTTCGTATTAATTGCTGATTGTGCACTGTCTGCTGCTAATTTACCGATCTGATCAGCAACTACAGCGAATCCACGTCCGGCTTCTCCAGCTCTTGCTGCTTCAATAGAAGCATTCAAAGAAAGGAGGTTTGTCTGGGATGCGAT
>CAZSBV010000317.1:0-2204 GCA_964605105.1 uncultured Lachnospiraceae bacterium
TGCCCATTCATTCTGCATAATTCCAAGGAAGTTGACCATTTGATTACATAATACAGATAAATGCGCTGCAGGCGCAGAAGTAATCTTACCTGTTACTCCGCCCAATCCTTCTGTAATTAACTGTTTCAAACTCCAGCCTGCACAATATCCTGTAAGCATGGACAAATCATGAATATGAATATCCGCATTTCTATGTGCTTCTGCTATTTCCTGATCATAGATTTCAGACAACCAATAGTTTGCAGTAACTGCACCGGAGTTGCTTAAAATAAGACCTCCTACGGAATATGTAACTGTAGAATTTTCTTTTACTCGCCAGTCTTCCACCTTAACATAACTATTAACTACATCTTTATAGTCCAGGATTGTCGATTTCATATTACGCATTTTTTCTCTTTGTTTACGATAAAGGATATATGCCTTTGCCGCTTCCGTAAATCCCGCATGTTCCAGCGTTTTTTCTACACTGTCCTGAATATCTTCTACATGGACTGTACCCTCTTTTACCTTAGGCTGAAAATCTGCAACTACCCTTAATGCCAACAAATCTACAATATCATTATTAAACTGTACATCCGTAGCATTAAACGCTTTTATAATGGCATCGCTAATCTTGTTGATCGTAAAATCATGCACATCCCCGTCTCTTTTTACAACACGAAACATTTTATTCCTCCGTTTTGTTTCACTATTATTGATTTAGTCTGTCACCCTCTTATGACATCCGTGTCACTCTTTCTCTTCCACCACGTCTAAATCGTACTAGCCTTTAGTCTAGCATCCGCTAGTATAAAAGTCAACAAAAAGACACAAGATATTTGGTGTTATTTAATTCTCTCACACCATATCTTGTGTCTTGTTTTATCGGGATTTTAAGAACTCATATTCCCTGATAGCATCTTTATCATCCGGATAAAGGGATAGATAATTTTTCATCAATACACTCGCCTGATCAAATTCTCCTAAGTATTCATATGCTACAATCTGATTGAACTTCAAAATCTGTGTCATTGAAGGGTCTTCCAATGCCAGCGCCTGTTCAAAATAATCCAAGGCACTCTTAGCATCTCCTGCCTGAAGCTTACACATACCCAATCGATTAAATATAATTACATGATTCGGATTCTCAGTCAGATAATTGCTATAGATACTGGCAGCGTAATTATAATCTCCCAGTTTCTCATAAGTCTGTCCCAACATTAAAACTGTCTCTGCATTTTTATTTCCTTTGGTGGATTCCAGATAATTACGGGCATTTTCATAATCCCCCATATAATAATAAAGTCTCCCTTTATCATAATCAGAAATTTTCTTTTCATTACTTCCTAAAGCTGCCTGCAGATATGCTTTTCCCTCTTCTTCATAGCCTTTATCGATCAGAGCCTTGGCTATTTCAATACGCATATCATAATCTGTACTGTCTTTACTTAAAGCAATATCAAAGTCTGCTTTGGCATCCTCTAATTTATCCTCTGTCAGATATACAATTCCTCTCAAATAATGAGCTTCCCTGTCATCACGCAAATCCAGAATCGCAGAATAAACATTTCCTGCTTCTGTAGTCTGTCCATTTTTAAAATATGCTGTAGCAAGATAATAATTCGTATCAAAATCAAAATCATCTACAAATTCATTACTATAAGATAACGCTACCATAAACTGTTCGATAGCTTCATCATATTTTGCCAATCCCAAATAGGAAATCCCTTGTCCTCTTGCAATCTGCTGGGCATCTTCTTTCGCTTCTGTGGCTGTCGCAAAATAAGTTAATGCTTCTTCATATTTTAATACATTAATTGCATCAAATCCCAATTTTATGTTTTCTGTACTTTTATTTGTATTACAACCGGACAATGCCAGCATGGATGCTAACACGATTCCGGCAATTATCATTTTTCTCTTAAGCACCTTGTTTTCTCCACTTCTGTTTGTTATGGTCTGCCTATTTATCATAACAAACCCGTGGTCATTTCGCAACAATCTATTTCCTACTCAGGCAATACTCGTCCGTATTTCCTTTTCCCCAAATACTATTCTTGTTCTTTACACTTAAATATAGTTTAAAAAATATTTTTTCTTTTTTATCAAAAAATATTGACAAAACTTATTAAATATAATACTATATTATTCGTTCAGAGAACATAACATTTACGCACGAGTGGCTCAGTGGTGGAGCATCGCCTTGCCAAGGCGAGGGCCGCGGG
>CAZSBV010000318.1:0-2192 GCA_964605105.1 uncultured Lachnospiraceae bacterium
GCTGAACTGTATCGGCTTTCTTCTATATATAATACATTTTATTTTTCTATTACTTCGTCCATCTTCCACTGGCACCGCAAGGAAGAACCAGGCCTGTGTCTTTTACCGGTAAGCCAATTTCAGCGGATTCCACTTTACCGCCAAACTTAGTTACCACTGCGGTATGAATCATATAAGTAAGCACTGCCGGCTGTAAGCCTGTGGTATAAGAGTTCACTAAGAAGAATAACGCATCTTCAGACAAAATCTGTGTACATAATTCAATAAAAGGATAAATACTGTCTTCGATTTTCCAGATTTCTCCTTTCGGTCCTCTTCCATAGGATGGCGGGTCCATGATGATGGCATCATATTTATTTCCACGGCGGATTTCTCGTTCTACAAACTTCACGCAATCATCTACCAGCCATCTAATAGGTTTATCTGACAATCCTGAAGAAGAAGCATTTTCTTTTGCCCAATTCACCATTCCTTTGGATGCGTCCACATGAGTCACACTAGCTCCCGCTGCTGCCGCTGCAAGAGTTGCTCCCCCAGTATAAGCAAATAAGTTCAAAACCTTTATAGGACGGTTGGCGTTACGAATCAATTCGCTGAACCAATCCCAGTTGGTTGCTTGTTCCGGGAAAAGACCTGTATGTTTGAAACTAAATGGTTTCAAATTAAAAGTAAGTTCTTTATAATGAATACTCCATTCATTTGGCAAATCAAAGAATTCCCACTCTCCGCCACCTGCATTACTTCTATGATAATGGCCATTCATCTTTTTCCAGCCTTTATTGACCCTTTTCGTATTCCAAATGACCTGCGGGTCAGGTCTTACCAGTAAATATTTTCCCCAACGTTCTAATTTTTCACCTTTGGATGTATCTAAAACTTCATAGTCTTTCCAACCGTCTGCAATCCACATATTTCTTCTCCGTTTCTTATATATTAATACCTTTCTTAAACTAAATACAACTTCAACGAATTAACTTCTATTGTATTCTTTATAATTCCAGTAATGCCTTCACCTCTAAATTCCATATAGGAATTTAATATCCTTTTACACTATACAATAGCCTCCCTTTTAATGCAAGTACACCTTTAGGCGTCCTAAGAATCTCAGTCCGGCTCATGTTTTCGCGCATACGCTTTCACGCAAAATAAAAAATCTCCCAAGGAACACGGAGATTTTTTTATTAATTCATCTTATTCAATTGAAAACCACTCAAAATCGATTTCAGTAAAATCGTAAATAAAGTGATCTACGCCCAGTTGCATAATCTTATCCTTTATATTTTCATTACCGATTGCAATAATGCAACCTGCTCCATTTTCTTTGGCATGAGTAATTGCACTAATACTATCTTCGATTACGACACATTCTGAAAGATTGACTCCCAGACGTCTTGCCGCTTCTTTGTGCATTTCACCTTTATCTGTATATGTACCATCATCATATACGCAAGCTTCTTTATCAAACCATCTTTCCAAAGAAAACGTTTCAAAATAAAAATCAATATTATCTTTGATCGATGCACTGGCCAGAATAAAAGGAACTTTATGTTCCTTTAATTTGTTCAGAAACTCTACGGCGCCATTTACCAATTGTACATGGTGGGGATTTTCCTTACATATATTTCTATACAGAGCTTCCTTATGACGTGAAACTTCCTGTCTTTCCTGTGCACTCAGCCATGGTGCAATTTTTTCAATTAATACATCATTACGAGGACCCAGGTAAAAACTTCCATCTGGCCCGTCATCTTCATTTGGATGAAGTTCTCTATAAATTTCGCCCCAGGCTTCCGCATGGAAGCCCGAGTCGAAAAATAGAGTACCATTAAAATCAAGGAGTACTGCTTTCATAATTTTTTAGAATATTCCGATCAATGCACCTAAGATACCGATTGCAAGAAGTAATACGATACATTTAACAGGTGTCCAACCTTTTTTCTTCATTAAGAAGAAAAGAAGTAATGTTAAAGATAATGGGATTAATTTTGGAAGAACACCATCTAAGATGCTCTGAACAACGATTGGGCTTTCGCCGTTAGCGATTTCAAGAGCAACAGTTGTTCCACCATAGTTGGATGTTAACGCACCAACGATGAATACACCAAGCATAGAAGCTGCACGTGTAAATTCTTTCGCATTAGCTGTTAATAATGTAATAGCTTTTGTTCCTAATTCATAAGACCAGTTCATTA
>CAZSBV010000319.1:0-2190 GCA_964605105.1 uncultured Lachnospiraceae bacterium
CTCTTTCTTGAATATTTTATATATAACATTCAAAAAAGAATTTACTTTGGATATCTCACACTTTACGTACTGTTATTATATCTATCTTTTCTCAATAAAACAATAAGTCTTTTCTTAAAGTTATATACAAATATTCTATTTACTTTTTCACAAAAGGGAAGTTCTTTCGCGATAGGCCTTTAAGATTGGTTCCTTAGAGATGCTGTAGAATCCCTTATATGTGTTTTCATTTGTTTACAATAAAATTATCATATTTTTTCGAATATTCATATGTGCAATATACACAATCTTTTACTCCAATATAAAAGTGGTAGAAAATTAAATGTTGGTTTCCCACAATAGAAAGGGCAGAAAAAGTCTCCTGTTAACTCTTTCTGCCACGTATATTTCTGCTCCTTTACACAAAACCAACCTACTCTCAGGTTATTTTATTATATATTTAGTACCTCTGCCTTTTCCTTCAACGAGCACCACACCTTTTTGTCCCATATCTTTCAGTAACTGTGTTGTCTTTGATTTACCAAAAGGTACATATGGTGCAATTTCACTTATTGGTTTCAACATTGTCTTGCTTAAAATTTTATAAACCATTTTTTCATCTTCTGTTAAATTAACGTCGTTTTCAAATATCGGAAGCACAATTCTTATAGCATTCTCTGATACTTCAAAATCTGGTTTTATCAAACTTTCTTCATAGAGTTGCTTTATTCTTGTAATTCCTGTTCCGAATATTTCTACAAATCCCAATCTATAAAATACGTTTGCAAGATTTCGATTTCTTAAGATAGAAAGTTTACCAGACAAATATTCTTCCGCTGTTATGCCGGATGGTAAACCGCCTGGCGAAACTACCTCTATCTTATCATTAAACATCGAAACTCTGATTTGAGATTCCACATCCCATACTCTGTGAATCAAAGCATTGGCAATTGCTTCTCTAAAAGCAGCTTCCGGTATTTTCTCCATCTTTTTCCTATCAGCACCCTGTATTACTTCATATTGATAATAATCTCTAAATACAGCTATCGCCTTTTCATATGCATCTAATACTGATGTATTTTCAAATGTTGTTCTCTTTTGAATAATGCTGATGGTTTCTCCGAATTTCACTATATCAATTCCGGGAAAATAATTTTTATCTGCTAAAAGACCTGCTGCATTATTATATCCGTTGACATTGTCATACAAGTTCAATGTTTTCAATGTATCCTGATTAAAAGTTTCAATCTGAATACTTTCTTTCAACTTATGCTGCAAAACTTCAAAAGATAATTCCTGTTCTTTACATGGTAATTCTTCAAACCTAATATTTTTTCCATCCAAAATAAGTCTTGAAAATTCCAGTGTATCTACCTCTATCGTTGCTGTATCATTTCTTTTGTATGCTTTTGATTTATATAAATATGGCTTCTGAAGCCCACTTTTTATAGTGAGTTTTATCGTCTGATCATTATTCTGTATTTCGAGTGTATAATTTGGTTGAGGAGAAATACTATCATTGATTTTATTTTCAATATCCAAACAGGCTTGCTTTACATCCGGTAATCCTTTAATTTTTCCATTATCATCAACCCCAAAAAAGATTGTTCCACCATCGTAATTCGAAAAGGCACTGACCGTTTTTAAAAACGTATTTGTAATCGTTTCCTTGAATTCCAATGTTCTCGTTTCACGCATATTAATCGCATCCTTTCCAAATTTTTTGATTATATTATATGCAGAAATACGCAAGAAATCAATCGTAAAAATTTACGATTGATTTTTCAATTGTTTTTAGTTAACTCCTTCTTCTATATATTTCCTCTTTACTTTTCCTAATAAATTACTTACTACTTTTTTGGACATATCTACTATCATACATTTTGTATATTCATCTACTATTCCACTTTCACAGCTCTCCTGTAATTGCTTCATTATTATTCCAAAGTCTTCTTTCAGCTCATTTCTTTGTTTTTCATCTTTTTCACACTCCACTAATCGATTTAACTTCTGTTGCCATATAAATGCACTTTCACATTATGTGCATTAAGAAAAGGCAGAAAAAATTTCTTATCAACTCCCCCTACCTCTAACTATCCATATACTTTTATTTATCCTGCACTGCTTTTAGAATTTCTTCTACATCATATTCCGGCGCATATTTTTTAGCTGTTTCATATATTTTTTCTATAACATCTACTTCTTCCTCTA
>CAZSBV010000320.1:0-2189 GCA_964605105.1 uncultured Lachnospiraceae bacterium
AGAAGATGAGTAAATCCAAAGGAAATGCAGTAGATCCGTTTGATGCATTAGAAACTTACGGAGCAGATGCGATTCGTTGGTACTTCTATATCAACTCTGCACCATGGTTACCGAACCGTTTCCACGGAAAAGCTGTAACGGAAGGACAGAGAAAGTTCATGGGTACATTATGGAATACTTACGCATTCTTCGTACTCTATGCAAACATTGATAATTTTGATGCAACAAAATATGCATTGGAATATGAAAAATTAACTGTTATGGATAAATGGTTATTATCCAAGTTGAATACTTTGATTACAACGGTTGATACTCATTTAGAAAACTATAGAATTCCGGAAGCTGCAAGAGCATTACAGGAATTTGTAGATGACATGAGTAACTGGTATGTAAGACGAGGAAGAGAACGTTTCTGGGCAAAAGGAATGGAACAGGATAAGATCAATGCTTATATGACATTGTATACAGCATTAGTTACTGTATCTAAAGTGGCAGCACCTATGATTCCATTTATGACAGAAGAAATCTACCAGAACTTAGTAAGAAGCATTGATAAAGATGCTCCTGAAAGTATCCACTTATGCGATTTCCCTGTTGCAGATGAAACACTTGTAGACAAACAGTTAGAAAAAGATATGAAAGACCTGTTAGAAGTAGTTGTAATGGGTCGTGCTTGTAGAAATACAGCAAACATTAAAAACCGTCAGCCAATTGGTAATATGTTCATTAAAGCAGAATTTACCTTAGGCGATTTCTATAAAGAAATTATTGCAGATGAATTAAATGTGAAAAATGTTATCTTTACAGATGACGTAAGAGAATTTACCTCTTATACATTTAAACCACAGCTGAAGACTGTAGGACCAAAATACGGCAAACAGTTAGGCGGCATCCAGAAGACACTTGCTTCCTTAGATGGAAATGCTGCTATGGATGATTTAAATGCAAACGGTGCTTTAGTATTCATGGTTGGTGATGTAGAAGTCAGCTTAGCAAAAGAAGATTTATTGATTTCTATGAGCCAGAAAGAAGGATACGTATCAGAAGCTGATAACAAGATTACAGTAGTATTAGATACTAATTTAAGTGAAGAACTTCTGGAAGAAGGTTTCGTATACGAAGTAATCAGTAAGATTCAGACAATGAGAAAAGACTCTGATTTTGAAGTAATGGATCATATTAAAGTTGCAATCAGCGGAAATGAAAAAGTTGCTGAAATTGTAAGAAAAAATGAGTCCGTAATCGGAGAAAAAGTTTTGGCCGATGAATTTATTTTTGAAGATGTATTGGCAAACAAAAAAGAATGGAACGTTAACTCTGAAAATGTAACTATCGGTGTAGAACGAAGATAGTGAACATAGGTAATGAAAGGAGCTAAAAAATGGCAAAACAGGTTTCACTAATGAGTAAATTTGACAAAGAATTATTCAAAAAGAATGTTATTGACAATGTAAAAACTTTATATCGTAAGACTTTGGATGAAGCGAACCAGCAGCAGATTTTCCAGGCAGTATCTTACGCAATCAAAGATCTTATTGTAGATCACTGGATGGACAGCCAGAAAGAATACGACAAACAGGATCCTAAAATGGTATATTATATGTCCATGGAATTCTTAATGGGTCGTGCTTTAGGTAACAACATGATCAACTTACAGGCTTACAAACCAGTAGAAGAAGCTTTGGAAGAATTAGGTCTTGATATCAACTTAGTAGAAGATCAGGAACCGGACGCAGCTTTAGGTAATGGTGGTTTAGGAAGACTTGCAGCATGTTTCTTAGATTCATTAGCAACTTTAGGATATGCAGCTTATGGTTGTGGTATTCGTTACCGTTACGGTATGTTCAAACAGGAAATCCGCGATGGTTTCCAGATTGAAGTACCTGACAACTGGTTAGTAGATGGTAACCCATTCGAACTTAGAAGACCTGAATACACAAAAGAAGTTAAATTCGGCGGATACGTAAGTGTTCGTATGGATGAAAACGGAAGAAACGTATTTACACAGGAAGGTTATCAGTCAGTAAAAGCGATTCCATATGATCTTCCAATCGTAGGATATGGTAATGGTATTGTTAATACATTAAGAATTTGGGATGCAGAAGCTGTTAACTGCTTCCAGTTAGACTCTTTTGATAAAGGTGATTATCAGAAAGCGGTTGAACAGGAAAACCTTGCTCGTAACATCG
>CAZSBV010000321.1:0-2188 GCA_964605105.1 uncultured Lachnospiraceae bacterium
AACATTGACACAGGTATGGGACTGGAACGTCTTGCAGTAGTAGTTCAGGATGTAAATTCCGTATTTGATATTGATACCATGAAGGCAATTCGTGACAGAATCTGTGAAATCGCAGGTGTGACTTATCAGACTGACGAAGCAAAAGATGTTTCCATTCGTTTGATTACAGACCATATCCGTTCTTCCACTTTCCTCATTTCTGATGGTGTAATGCCATCCAACGAAGGTAGAGGATATGTACTTAGACGTTTGATTCGTCGTGCAGCAAGACATGGAAGACTTCTTGGAATCAAAGATCAGTTCCTTGCAAACTTAAGCCAGACAGTCATTGCAGAATCCAAAGACGGATATCCTGAATTAGAAGAAAAGAAAGCATTTATTTTAAATGTTTTAACTCAGGAAGAAGGCAAATTTGACAAGACTATTGACCAGGGACTTGCTATCTTAGGCGATATGAAAGAAGCAATGGAAGCAGAAGGAAAAACCGTACTTTCCGGAGCAGATGCTTTCAAATTATACGATACTTATGGATTCCCATTAGACTTAACAGAAGAAATTCTTGCAGAAAGCGGTATGAGCCTTGATGAAGAAGGTTTCAAAGCTGCAATGCAGGAACAGAGAGAAAAAGCAAGAAAAGCTCGTAAAGTGACAAACTATATGGGCGCAGATGCAACTGTATATGATGATATTGATACAGCTATCACTTCTGAATTCGTAGGTTATGAAGATTTAACACACGAATCCAAAGTTACTGTTTTAACAACAGAAACTGAAATTACAGAAGCATTATCCGATGGTGAAGTAGGTACTATTATTGTAGAAGAAACTCCTTTCTATGCTACTATGGGTGGTCAGAGTGCAGACCTTGGTGTCATTGTTGGACCGGAAGGTGAATTTGAAGTAAAAGATACGGTGAAATTACGTGGCGGAAAAGTTGCTCATATCGGTCAGATTACAAATGGTATGATTAAATCCGGTGATGTGGTGACATTAAAAGTAGATGCTAACAACCGTAAAGCTACCTGCAAAAACCACAGTGCAACCCATCTGTTACAGAAAGCTTTAAGAGAAGTTCTTGGCACTCATGTAGAACAGGCAGGTTCTTTTGTAGATGCGAACAGACTTCGTTTTGACTTTAGCCATTTCTCTGCTATGACAAGAGAAGAATTAGATCAAGTAGAGCTGAAAGTAAATGCTAAGATTGAAGAAGATTTGGCAGTAGTGACTAAAGAAATGTCTGTAGAAGAAGCTAAGAAATCCGGTGCTATGGCTCTCTTTGGCGAAAAATACGGCGAAACAGTAAGAGTAGTAGCTATGGGTGATTTCTCCACAGAACTTTGTGGTGGTACTCATGTGAAAAATACAGGAGCTATCGGTTCCTTTAAGATTGTTTCTGAAAGTGGTGTTGCAGCAGGGGTACGCCGTATCGAAGCTTTAACAGGTAACGGTGTAACTGCATATTATAAAGAATTAGAAACTAACATGGAAAAAGCTGCTAAATTATTAAAAGCAAATCCGGATAAAGTAACAGAAAAGATTGAACACTTATTGGCTGAAATGAAAGCACTCATAAGTGAAAATGAATCCATGAAGTCTAAACTTGCAAAAGATGCTTTAGGTGATGTAATGGATCAGGTACAGGAAGTAAAAGGTGTGAAATTGCTTGCAACTTCTGTACAGGGTGTAGATATGAACGGTCTTCGTGAATTAGGAGACCAGTTAAAAGAAAAATTAGGTGAAGGTGTTGTTGTACTTGCATCTGACTGTGACGGTAAAGTTAACTTAATTGCTATGGTAACAGAAGATGTTATGAAGAAAGGTGCTCATGCCGGCAACTTGATTAAAGGAATTGCTGCACTTGTTGGCGGTGGCGGCGGTGGTCGTCCTAATATGGCTCAGGCTGGTGGTAAAAATCCGGCAGGCATACCGGATGCAATCGCTAAAGTAGCAGAAGTTTTGGAAGCACAGCTTTAAGAACAATAAGGTTATAAAACCCAAAATGAAACATTAAAAATATGCGCATGTAAGGTTTTACTAACGAAATATGTGGAAAAGTCAGGAAATTTTTAATAAAAATGTAAAAAAGTAGTTGACGAAAGCCTATGTTTTGATATAATATGATTTGTGCATGTAGATAATCATGTAAATAAACCCAAATCAGTCATGTTGATAGGAAGGGACTGAAGGG
>CAZSBV010000322.1:0-2183 GCA_964605105.1 uncultured Lachnospiraceae bacterium
TGTATGCACCGGCACAAGCACTGCTTTATGGACTAAATTTCAAAGGAATGATAGCCTGGATTATTGCCGGACTTCCTTGGGATGGAATTCATGGAGTCAGTAATTTCTTTTGTGCTATATTAGTAATGCCTTTGGTATCAGCGTTGCGATTGGCAGAGAGAAATGTAGAGAAAAATTAATATAGTAAAAATTAGGAAGAGAGAATTCAGAGAAAAATCTAAATTCTCTCTTTTTTCGTTAGTAAGTCCGTCTGATATCTCCACAGGCAATTACCATTCCCGGATTACCGGAAGGCTGGGTTGTAAAGTCATCTGCATTGGCATGAACGATAATAGATTTGCCAATAATATCGTCAATGGTAAAACGTCGGTCAAAGAAAGCGGTCCATGCATATCCCTGATTAGATAAAAGTGGTGGTAAATCTCCGGCATGGAAAGGGTGAGGAAGATTTTCCGGATTAAAATGACTGCCTACATTGGCAAAATTATTTCCACAATCCGGATTATTATGAATATGCATAGCGTAAAAAGCTGAATTTCCTTCTATAGAAGATTCCGGAAGACCAAAAAATTCAGCTTCTACCAGGACACCTCCGTTGGAAGGTTGATAGAATTTTACAAGACCACTGGTTTTGGGGTTATTTTTGTTGTCCGCTACCCATGCCATAGCTTTGGGGCGGTCATTAGCTAAAGCCTCGATAAGAGGAACTCGTGGTGTTAATTGATATGATGGCATAAAAAATCCTTTTTTTATTTAAGGTATGCAGATTACAGGTATTTGGTCATTACCTTTTTCTTGTAAAATACTACAAAATAGGTATATAATTAGTTTTAACTAACCAAACTCCCAAGGGAGCTTGGTTGATTTATGCACACAAGTGACAAGCCACTTGGCGCTGCACGCTCTCAGCAGTAAATGCTTCGAGCTGATTTCAGATAGAAAGGGAAATAGCATGAGAAAATTTCAAGTAACAGGCATGAGTTGTGCAGCCTGCAGTACTCGAGTGGAAAAAGCAGTAGGGGGGCTTGATGGTGTGTCCTCTTGTGCAGTCAGCTTATTGACAAATTCTATGAGTGTAGAAGGCAATGCCACAGATGCCGAGATTATAAAAGCAGTAGAAGATGCCGGTTATGGGGCAGCATTAGAAGGAAAAAAAGAAATGTCCGCAGCGGAAAGCAGTGAAGAAGATGCATTAAAGGACAAAGAAACTCCCATTCTAAAAAGAAGACTATTCAGTTCTCTTGGATTTTTGTTAGTTTTGATGTATTTTTCCATGGGACATGTGATGTGGGGATGGCCGGTACCGGAATATTTTTCTTCCAATCCTGCGGCATTGGGGCTGTTACAATTATTACTGACAATTATTATTATGGTAATTAATCAGAAATTTTTTATTAATGGATTTAAAGGATTGCTTCATAAAGCACCTAATATGGATACTTTAGTGGCTTTAGGTTCCGGTGCTTCTCTGGTGTATAGCATATACGCTTTGTTTGCCATGACAACAGAAATGGCAAATGGAAATATGGAGGGAGCCCATCATTATCTGCACGAATTTTATTTTGAATCGGCAGCCATGATTCTGACTTTGATTACCGTTGGAAAAATGTTGGAAGCCAGAGCAAAAGGAAAGACTACCGATGCCTTAAAAGGCTTGATGAGTCTGGCACCGAAGACAGCTGTTTTGTTAGTGCCTCAAAATGGGAAGAATCAAGATAATGAAAGTCAAAACGAAGAAGAGAATAATAACAAGAAGTTTGATAATTATATAGAAAAAGAAGTTCCTATTGACCGGGTGAAAAAAGGCGACTTGTTTGTAGTTCGTCCGGGAGAAAGTGTGCCGGTGGATGGAAGAGTCGTAGAAGGACACAGTGCCATTAACGAATCTGCTCTTACGGGAGAAAGTATTCCGGTGGATAAAGAGATAGGTGATATGGTTTATGGAGCAACGATTAACCAATCCGGTTTTATCCGCTGTGAAGCAACAAAAGTTGGTGAAGACACTACACTTTCTAAAATCATTCAGATGATGAGCGATGTAGCAGCTACCAAAGCGCCCATTGCGAAAATTGCAGACAAAGTTTCCGGTGTTTTTGTGCCGACAGTCATTACCATTGCAGTCATTACCACGCTTATCTGGTTGTTTGCCGGAGAAAGCATTGGATTTGCTCTGGCAAGAGGAA
>CAZSBV010000323.1:0-2181 GCA_964605105.1 uncultured Lachnospiraceae bacterium
GATTTTGAAGCAATGTTCCGTAAATTGATGTAATGCTAAAAGCGAATAAAATTGTAATTTAAAAGGAAACTTAGTCAGGTACGGTTACGTACCTGACTTTGCTTTTCTATAAAGGGGGAGCAATATATAGTGATTGAGGAAATCAGAAAACAATTATTTTCCATGCAGGATTTGAAATACCGGGATTTTCAAAGCAAACTGATACCAACGGTAGACTATGATATGGTGATAGGGGTCAGAACACCACAACTTAGAAAATATGCGAAACAGCTGGCAAAGACAGAGGGAATTGAAGAATTTTTAAGAGATTTACCACATCAATTTTTTGATGAAAACCAGCTTCATGCTTTTATTATTTCTGAAATAAAGGATTATGAAAGGTGTATGGAAGAAGTAGAAAATTTTCTGCCTTATATAGATAATTGGGCAACTTGTGACCAATTGCTGCCGAAGGCATTTAAGAATCATGAGAAAGAACTACTAGAAGTCACACATAAATGGATGGCATCGGATAAGACATATACAGTGCGGTTTGCTATTGGAGTGTTAATGAAGTATTTTTTAGAAGAGAATTTTGATTTGAAATATCCCGAGATGATAATCCGAATTAGAAGTAATGAATATTATATCAACATGATGATTGCATGGTATTTTGCTACTGCCCTGGCAAAACAATACGAGGCAATATTACCCTTTATCGAGAATCAGTGCCTGGATGTGTGGACACATAACAAAGCAATTCAGAAGTCTGTGGAAAGTTATCGGATTTCCAAGGAGCAGAAAGAGTATCTTAGAAGTTTAAAGATAAAAGTAAAAATGTAGTATAAGAAGCGCTATGAAATGTAGGTAGTATTGTGCTATTATAAAGAATAGTTACAAATAATGGAAAGCAGAGGTTATAGATATGACAGAAACAAAAACAAATCCTTTGGGAACGGCGCCTATCGGGAAATTAATGGTGAAATTTGCCATTCCCAGTATTGTAGCTATGTTAGTAGGGGCTCTTTATAATATTGTGGACCAGCTTTTTATTGGACATGCGATTGGAACTTTGGGAAATGCAGCTACAAATATTGCCTTTCCATTTACCACATCCTGTCTTGCGCTGGCTCTTTTGTTTGGTATTGGTGGTGCATCCTGTTTTAATTTGAATCTGGGAAAAGGGAATAAAGAAGAGGCTCCTTATTTTGTAGGAAATGCGGTAATGATGTTGATGATTTGCGGTACAATACTTCTGATTATCGCCCAGCTGTTTTTGGAACCATTGCTTCTTTTGTTTGGTTCACCGGCAGATGTATTACCTTATGCCAAGCCTTATGTGAGAATTACTGCCATAGGTTTTCCGTTCCTGCTTTTGGGAACCGGAGGCGGACATTTAATGCGTGCAGACGGCAGCCCTAAAATGACTATGATTTCTAATTTGACCGGAGCGGTAATCAATGTAGTTTTGGATGCATTATTCGTGTTGGTATTTCATTGGGGAATGGAGGGAGCAGCATTAGCTACGATTATTGGTCAATTTGCGTCCGCATGTATCGTAATTAATTACATGCGTCATTTCAAGACGGTTCCTCTTTTGAAAAAACATTTTATTCCTAATTTTAAATATATCAAAGATATTGCGGCCATTGGAATGGGATCTTTTTTCAATCAGCTTGCTATGATGTTAGTGCAGGTCGTTCTGAACAATTCCTTAAAACATTATGGAGCGCTTTCCGTGTATGGGGAATCGATTCCAATTGCATGTACGGGAATTGTTATGAAGGTAAATCAGATTTTCTTCTCTGTTATTATAGGTATTGCCCAGGGAAGTCAGCCGGTAGAAAGCTTTAACTATGGTGCGAAAAATTATAAACGAGTAAAAGATGCTTACCGTCTGGCGGCGATTACCGGAGGAGCTATTTCTATGTGTTCCTTTATCTTGTTCCAGACCATGCCAAGACAGCTTCTGGCATTATTTGGAGAAGGAAGTGCGGAGTATTTTGAATTTGGCGTAAAAACTTTCCGCGTGATGTTGTTCTTCACATGGTTTAACTTTATGCAGCCGATTACTTCCACGTTCTTTACTTCTATCGGAAAGTCCATAAAGGGGGTATTTTTGTCCATGACAAGACAGATTATTTTCCTGCTTCCATTGATTTTATTTTTACCAACCCTTTGGGGAATTGATGGAATCTTAGT
>CAZSBV010000324.1:0-2181 GCA_964605105.1 uncultured Lachnospiraceae bacterium
ATAGTATAGAGGAACAGATTCATTCCGATGAAGTACGATTTTGGTTTTCCTTTGCATGTGGTGACATAATTGACAATATGATCAATTACGATTCATATTATGCCGAAAAAGTCGGTGTACAGAGAGTATTCCAGGGGATATTTGGCGGCCAGATTACAAAGAGGACGAAAGTAAATGAGAAAAATGCAAATGCGAAGCAGGCAGTCGTAAGAATAGAGATAAATAGTAAAGAATCAGTACGGTATAAAATGCAAAATAGTGTCATTTTGGAAAGGGATGATATTAAGAAAATAGAACAGGAATTTACTGTAACTACAAAGGCGCTTTATATAGAGAATCCAAGAATATTAAAGCAATTTTCCAGACTAGGCATTGAAAGTAATGAGGAAGCTGTGAGAAAAATAATCGGGGAATGGTTGATTCCTGACGAAGGAAATGGATATTTTGGACGAGGGATTGGTGCATATAGAAGAAATGATTGGTCTAAAGAAAAAGAGGATAGTGTTTTAAAGGACGCAGAGTCTAACGTTGAAATGCAGTGTTTGGATGAAATTATTGAGGACGTTGACAAAGAACTCGTACATTTAATGAATGGGACAATTGAGTTTGAAGTAAAGAACAGCCCATTAATGTTTCGGGATGAAGATTATTCAGAATCATTTCGATTAAATAATCTTTCTACAGGATTGAAAGCGATTTCCTTACTTCAATGTCTTTTGCATTATCGCGTATTAAAGAAAAAATCGGTAGTAATTTTAGATGAGCCGGAAATCAATCTTCATCCGGAATGGCAGGTAAAATATGCGCAGTTTATAGCATTTTTACAGGAAAAGTTAAAATTGCATATTGTTATTACAACGCATAGTCCATTCTTCTTAAAGGCAATAGAAAATGCTTCTTATGAGTACGGAATAGAAAATCACTGTCATTATTATTATGCAGAAAATAAAGCTGGAGATGCTGTATTAGAATGTGTAGATGAAGATATCGAATCTGTATACAGTAAAATGATGATGCCATTATTTGATATGATTGCAGATATGGGATTGTAAGATTGGCAGAGGAGTAGAATGAAGGAAATAATTCGAGAAAAGCTGGCTTTGCCGGAAAATGTACAAAAGTATTTAATAGGAACTTTATATGATATTTCTGTAGATGATAGTAATAATAAAGATAATGGTAAAGTTAAAGATGATAATGAGATATCAAATAAATGGGTAGAAGAACGCCTTGCAGAAGCAGGATTTATTGAAAAGACAACTGAAACAAACTATCCCAAGAAAGTACATGAACATGTAGTTTTATCAAAGACAGAGGCAATAAATTTGGACAATATTGCTGCAAGCTATGCGGCAACGCTGCGTAGAGAAGATCCGATGCGTGCAAATGTAACATTAAGTACAGTAGATGCTTTTTATACAAACGAGAAAGGCACCAGCTATTTTATTGAATTTAAAAATGGTAAATGGGAAAAAGGGGATATTAAAGGAAAAGTATTTGAGAGCAGGGCATTACTGGATGATATAAAAGTACTGGACAAGTATGCTATAGTGACAAGTAATAGAGAAAAAGATTCGGAAGAGGTTGAAAACTTAAATTTGTCTGAAAAGTTTAAAGCATATTGTGGTTTAGATGGCAGTGCGGATTTTTACAAAAAACATGTACAACTTTTGGTTGTATATAGTGGAAAAGAACACGCTATAAAAAGCTATATTGCCTTATGTGAGAAGAGGGATAATTACGAACAAATAGAACGCAGGCTTCAAAAAGCAGATTTTCCCTTTTTGCGAAAAATGCTAATAAAATCTCCAAAGGTGGATTTTGGATATGAAACGATTAATTGTTTAGCAAAGCTATTAATAACAACGGATTCTAAAGAAGATAATTTTATGCGTTTTTCTGAGACTATGACAATGCTTGAACGAATGAATGGTATAGAGGAAAACGATAAGAAAATTAAAAAAGCATGTGAACAATTGGACAGGCATCCGGAGCTTATGAAATTGATTTATGATAAAATGTATAAAGGAGATAAAAAAGCGGAGAGATTTTTGAAGCAATGTGGGAAAAAAGAAACGTTGAATCCACAGATATTTTTACAGATCGCAGCAAAAATGAGTGTTAGGGAAGGAAGAAGTTTAGAATTCGGTAAAAAAGATGATTTTAATATTATTATAGAAA